>WQTL01000493.1 GCA_009786275.1 Bacillota bacterium
ACGGCGGGGGCGGCGGGGAACCATACCAGCGTATCGCTCTGCGGCGGGAGGAGGCGGGCGGCCTGCGCCGGGGATAAGTCATGCACAATCAAATGCATCGTGCTACCTCGCTTGTCTGCTGTGATTCACAAAGCTATCATAGCGCAACGGGGGGCGGTTGTCAAGGAGCGCCGAAAATTTTCCTTGCAAAACCGGCCAAACTACAGTATAATATATAATGTTATATTTTGTGCCAATTAGAAAGGAATCCCGTCCCATGAACGTGCTCAACAAGAAGACCATCGAAGACATCGAGTTCAAAGGCAAGAAGGCCCTTGTGCGCTGCGACTTCAACGTGCCCCTCGCCGAGGGCAAAATCACCAGCGATAAACGCATCGCGGCCTCGCTGCCCACCATCCAGTATCTGCTGGACCGGGGCGCGAAGGTGATCCTCTGCTCGCACCTGGGCCGGCCCAAGGCGGGCGTGCCCGACCCGGAATTCTCCCTGAAGCCCGTGGCCGCGCGCCTGAGCGAGCTGCTGGGTATTAAAGTCAAAATGGCGGACGACGTGGTGGGCGAAAGCGCCCGGACCCTGGCGGCCTCCCTGAAGGAGGGCGAAGTGCTGCTGCTGGAGAACGTGCGCTTCGAAAAGGGCGAGACCAAGAACGACCCGGAGCTCAGTAAGCAATTCGCCGCCCTGGCGGAGGTGTTCGTCAACGACGCCTTCGGCTCGGCCCACAGAGCGCACAGCTCCACCGCGGGGGTGGCGGATTACCTGCCCGCCGTGTGCGGCTACCTGATGCGCAAGGAGATCACCTTCCTGGGCGGCGCCCTGGAGGACCCGAAGCGCCCCCTGACGGCGATCCTGGGCGGCGCGAAGGTCAGCGACAAGATCGGCGTGATCGACCACCTGCTCGACCTGGTGGACACCCTGATTGTCGGCGGCGGGATGGCCTACACCTTCTTCGCCGCGCAGGGCAAAAGCGTGGGCGCCTCCCTGTGCGAGACCGATAAGTTTGATTTGGCCTTGGAAACGCTTGCGAAAGCGCGCGCGAAGCGAGTAAATTTCCTGCTGCCGGTGGATAACGTTGTGGGGCGCGATTTCGCGGCCGATACGGAGTTCATCACCCTGGGCGTGGACGAGCCCCACGACGGCTGGATGGGCATGGACATCGGCCCGGAGACCCGCGCGCTGTTCGCCGATGCCATCGCGGGCAGCGGCACGGTGATCTGGAACGGGCCCATGGGCGTGGCGGAATGGGATAATTTCGCGGGCGGCACCATTGCCATCGCGACGGCAGTGGCCGAGAGCGGCGCGATCTCCATCATCGGCGGCGGCGACAGCGCGGCGGCCGTGAAGAAGCTGGGCTTCGACAGCAAAATGAGCCATGTCTCCACCGGGGGCGGGGCCTCGCTGGAGTTCCTCGAGGGCAAGGAGCTGCCGGGGGTGGCTTGTTTGGACGAGAAGTGAGGACTTATCCCCTCTGCCTCGACAAAGTATTCAGGTAATGATGATTCGCGCATTGTAGGGACGGCGTCCTCGACGTCCCAAGCAAAAAAGCCTCATTCTTTTGGCCCAGGGACGTCCGGAGGCCGTCCCCTACAGACTGCGCCCTTAACAATCAGGTTTTCCAGTAATCCGCATAGGGAGGTACTACCTTGAGCTTCATCGAATTTGTGGACGTCTCCAAGCAGTATATCATGGGCGAGGTCGCCATCAACGCCGTGGACGGCGCGGACTTCGAGATCGAAGAGGGCGAGCTGGCCATCATCGTGGGGGCCTCCGGCGCGGGAAAGACCACCATCCTGAACATCTTAGGCGGGATGGACAGCGCCAGCGGCGGCGAGGTATACGTGGCCGGCGAGGAGATCACCGCCTTCGGCAACCGCAGGCTCATCGAATACAGGCGCAACCAGGTGGGCTTCGTGTTCCAGTTCTACAACCTGATCCCGAACCTCACCGCCCTGGAGAACGTCGAAATCGCCACGCAGCTCAGCGCCGACCCCCTGTCCCCCGCCGAGGTGCTCGAGCAGGTGGGCTTGGGGGAGCGGCTGCACAACTTCCCTGCACAGCTTTCCGGCGGGGAGCAGCAGCGGGTGTCCATCGCCAGGGCATTGGCGAAGAACCCCCGGCTCCTGCTGTGCGACGAGCCCACCGGGGCCCTGGACGACACCACGGGCAGGCAGATTTTGCAGCTGCTGCAGAAGACCTGCCGCGAGACCGGCACCACCGTGATCATCATCACCCACAACACCGCCTTCGAGCCCATCGCCGACCGGGTCATCCACATGCGCAGCGGCAAAATCACCGAGGTGGCGCGCAACGAGGAGCCGAAGGATGTTGGGGAATTGGAATGGTAGATTATTAGACCTTAGATTTTAGACTTTAGATTTTAGACATTTATGTCAGGCGCCAGGGCTGCGCTTTAAGACATCTAATATCTAAAATCTAGTATCTAATATCTAGTAGCGGAGGCTAAAATGACCAAAGCTCTGTTTCGCGATACCCTGCGCGCCATGCGCAAGACGCTCTCGCGCTTCATCTCCATCGTGATCATCGTCGCGCTGGGGGTGGGCTTTTTCGCGGGGCTCAAGGCGGTTTCGCCCACGATGAAGGCCGCCGCGCAGAGCTTCTACAAGAAGCACATGCTGGCGGACATCGTGGTGCAGTCCACCGTGTACTTCGACGAGAAGGACGTGGAGGCCGTGCGCGGCATCCCCGGGGTGGAAAGCGTCACCCTCTCGCGCTCCATCGACGGCGTGTTTTTCAAACCCGACGGCAAGCCCGAGCAGAGCATGAGCGGCACCGCCTACGTCACGCGCGTCATCGGCTACGACTTTAAGCAGCCCGTGGGCTCGGGTTCCGCGCGTCGCAACCAGCTGCAGCTGGTGAAGGGGCGCTTCCCCGAGCGGCCCGACGAGTGCGTGGTGAGCGCCTACGCCAACAAGATGGAGCCGCAGCACTATGTCATCGGGCAGAAGCTGCGCATCTGCGGGGACTTCGAGGACATCCGCGATACGGTCAAGAGCGAAATTTACACGGTGGTGGGCGTGGTATACACCCCGGAGTTCATCGCCATGGAGCTGGGGGCCAGCAAGGCCGGCGGCGGCGAGCTTTCCGGCTATATCTATATCCCCGACGACGCCTTCGTCACGGAATACTACACCACGATGTACATCGGCGTGGAGGACGCTTCGGAATACGCCGCCTACACCGCCGGCTACAAGGACCTGGTGCGCCGGGTGACGGATAAGCTCGAGATTGCCGGGCCCGTGATCGCGGCGCAGCGGGCGCAGCGCATGACGGACTACCTGATCCCCCTGATTGAGGACGGTCGCAAGGAGCTGGAGCAGGGCAAGGCGGACCTGGAGGAGCTGCGCAAGGCCATCGCCAACTACGCGCCGCAGTACGACGCCGGCAAGAGGCAGATGCAGGAGGCCCCCGCGAAATACCAGGAGCAGCTGGACAAATACAACGCGAACAAGGCGAAGTACGACGAGGCCTACGAAATCGTGGTGCAGCACCCGGGCGCCTGGGAGGAATACCAGGAGGGGGTGAACCAGATCGAGCGGGCGGAAAACAGCTACAACGTGGCCAGCGCCGCCGTGGCCGCCGGAAAAAGCGCCCTGAACGTGGCCAATAAGGCCCTGGAAAGCGGCGAGGACGCGCGCATCAAGAACGCCATGAGCATCCTGGCGCTGTATTTCCCGCTGGAGGCGGCCGACCAGACCATCGAGGGTTTACGCGCGCGCGTGGCGGAGGCGCAGGCGCAGCTGGACGAGCAGGAGGCCGCCCTGGCGGAAGCCAAGGCCGAGATCAACGCGGGCAAGGCCAAGCTGGCGCAGAACAAAGCGCTCATCGCGCAGCTGGAGGAGTTCAACAGGGCCTCCAAGGAGCTCACGGCCGCCAAGGCCGCGCTGGACAAGGCCTGGGCGGAGATTCAGGACGCGCCGGACAAGCTCACCCGCGGCGAGGAGAGCATCGCGGACATGCAGGCCCGGGAGATCACCGCCGCCCGGGACGTGGCCAACGGCGAGCGCAAGCTGCGCAGGGCCGAAAACCACCTGATCGCCCTGGACAACGCCCAGTGGATCATCCTGGACCGGGACGAGTTCGCGGGCTACACCAGCTACGGCAACATCTCCGACAACATGGAGCAGTTCGCGCTGATCTTCCCGGCGCTGTTCTTCCTGGTGGCGCTGCTGATGACCCTGACCACCATGACCCGCATGGTGGGCGACGAGCGCACCCAATTGGGCGTGCTGAAGGCCGCGGGCTATTCCTCCGGCGCGATCCTGTTCAAATACCTGTTCTACGCCTTCACGGCGGGGCTGCTGGGCTGCGTCATCGGCCTGGCGCTGGGCTTTACGATCATACCCATGATGATATTCAAGGCCTACCAAATCCTGTATTTGATCCCCGAGATGACGCCGGGATTCTTCTGGGATACGGCGGCTCTGGGCTTCGGGGCGGCGCTGGGCGTCACCGTGGTCACGACGGTGTTCTCCGTGATGTGGACGCTGCGCCACCGCCCCGCGCAGCTCATGCGCCCGAAGGCCCCAAAGGCCGGCAAGCGCATCTTCCTGGAGTGGTTCCCCTTCCTCTGGAAGCGCCTGGGCTTCAACGGCAAAGTGACCATGCGCAACCTGGTGCGCAACAAAATACGCTTTTTGATGACCTTCGCGGGCATTCTCAGCTGCACGGCCCTGCTGCTCACGGGCTTCGGTATCGGCAACTCCATCGGCACCATGCTGGATAAGCAGTTCGGCGCGGACAGCGTCATGCGCTTCGACGGCCAGGCCCTGCTGCAGGCCCCCCTGCGCAAGGCCGAGGCCCCCGCGCTGCTCAACAAAATCTTCAGGGACGAGCGCATCGCCAGCGTGATGCCCGTATACATGAAGAAGATGTACGGGGGCTCGCCGAGCTTCGACCACCAGCTCGACGTGACCATCGTGGTGGCGCAGGACAAGGACCGCATCCCCGACTTCGCGGCCCTGAGCGACGAGAAGACCGGCAAGCCCATCCCCCTCACGGACGAGGGCTGCATCATCGGCGGCAAAACGGCCGAGCTGCTGGGCCTCAAGGTGGGGGACACGATCACCATCCAGTCCGCCGGGCCGGAGAAGGCGGAGATCAAGGTGGCGGGGATCGTGCGCAACTACGTCTACCACTATATCTATATGACCCCGCAGGTCTACGAGCGGGGCTTCGGCGTGAAGGAGGCCGCCTTCAACGTGGTGCTCATCCGCCTGGCCCCCGCGCTGACGCGCCTGGACAAGGGCAGCGACGCGGAGATCAACCAGGTGAAGGAGACCCGCACCGCCCTGGCCCGGGACCTGGGCGACACGGCGGAGGTCATCACCCTGGTATATAACCAGAGCATCATCGACAACGTGGGCAGGATGCTGGACATCATGCGCAGCGTCATCGTGGTGGTGTTCACCGGGGCCGCGGGGGCCCTGGCCTTCGTGGTGCTGTACAACCTGAACAACATCAACATCTACGAGCGCACGCGGGAGCTGGCCACCATCAAGGTGCTGGGCTTCTACGACGGCGAGGCCGACATGTTCATCTACCGGGAGAACATCATCACCACAATCTTGGGCATCGGCGCGGGTCTCGCCGCGGGGATACCCATCCACGGCTTTGTCATCAAGGCCGCGGAGATCGAGAGTATGATGTTCGTGCGCACCCTGGCAATGCCGAACTTCCTGGCCTCGGCCATCATCACGGTGATCTTCGCCGTCGCGATCAACCTGCTGATGCACAAGCGCATCAAGGAGATCAACATGGTGGAGGCGCTCAAGAGCGTGGAGTAAAGGAGAACCCGCCATGTTTGAAAACGCCGCGGCGGACAGAATGTCCCTGCTGCGCACGGAATCCGCGTTCCAGATCCTCGCCAAAGCGCAGGCCCTGGAGGCGCAGGGCAGGCATATCATCCACATGGAGATCGGCCAGCCGGATTTCAAGACACCGCAGAATATCATCGACGCCGCCTACCGCGCGATGAACGAGGGCTATACCGGCTATACGCCCACGCCGGGGCTTCTCCCCGTGCGTCAAACCATAGCGGAATACGCGGCGGGGCAAAAAAAAATCACCGCGTCCGCCGACGAGGTGGTCATCGTGCCGGGCGGCAAGCCGGTGATGTTCTACACCATGCTGATGCTGGTCAACCCCGGGGACGAGGTCGTCTATCCCAACCCCTCCTTCCCCATCTACGAGTCCTGCATCAGCTTCGCGGGGGGCGTCCCCGTACCGCTGAAGCTTTCTGCGGAGAACGACTTCCGGCTGGACATCGCCGGGTTCCGGCGGCTCATCACGCCGAAAACCAAGCTGGTGATCATCAACAGCCCCTCCAACCCCACCGGCGGCGTATTTACCCCGGCGGATGTGCGCGCTATCGCGGAGGTTCTGCAGGACCGCCCGGATATCTTCGTTTTGTCCGACGAAATCTACGACCGGCTGATTTTCGAGGGCGAGGCCTTCTCCATCGCCTCCCTGCCGGGCTTCAAGGACCGCACGGTCATCCTGGACGGCTTTTCCAAAACCTACGCGATGACGGGCTGGCGGCTGGGCTACGCCATACTGCACAAGGAGCTGGCGGCGCACATGTCCATGCTGATGGTCAACTCCAACTCCTGCGCCGCGGCCTTTTCGCAGATGGCCGCCGTGGAGGCCCTCACCGGGCCGCAGACGGCGGTGGACGCCATGCGCGCGGCCTTCCTGGAGCGCCGCGACGTCCTAGTCGAAGCGCTGAACAAGATCGACGGCATAACATGCTGCCTGCCGAAGGGCGCGTTCTACGCGTTCCCGGACATCTCGGCCTTCGGCATTTCCAGCGAGGAATTCGCGTCCCGCCTGCTGGAGGAGGCGGGCGTGGCCGCGGCCCACGGCACGGCCTTCGGGGCCTTCGGCGAGGGCTATGTGCGGCTGTCCTACGCGACGAGCGTCGAGAATATCAGGATTGCCGCGGAGCGGATAGAGAGGTTTTGCGGGGGTCTGTAAGTAAATTTGACGTAAGGTTTGCCGGAGACGCACAGCCGTGCGTCTCTGCTTTTCTACCTTATCAGCAATGCCCAAAGCCCCACGGTGATGACGCTCAGGGCCATCAGGCCGGCAAGGATGAGCGCGATGATGCGGGTGACGTTTTTGTTCATGGGTTTTCTCCTTTAAGTCCTGTAATCCCCGTTGATCTTTACATAGTCGTAGGTCAGATCGCAGCCCCAGGCCGCGGCGGCGGCATCGCCGTCGCGCAGGGTAATCAAAACCGTGATTTCCTCCTCGGCCAGCACAAGCGCGGCCTGCTCCTCCGAGAAGGGGATGCCCGCGCCGTTTTCGCATACATCGACGCGCCCGGCGGCGGACTCGAAGGATACGTCCACGCGGGCGACGCCGATCTCCGCGCCGGAGTAGCCCAGGGCGCACAATACGCGGCCCCAGTTGGCGTCCGCACCGAACATCGCCGCCTTGAACAGGCTCGAGGAGATCACGCCCCTGGCGGCCAGACGGGCGTCACGCAAGGTCTTCGCGCCGGCGACGCGGCACGCGAGCAGCTTCGTCGCGCCCTCGCCGTCGCGGGCCAGCATGCGGGTCAGCGCGGTGAGCACCGTGTCCAGAGCCAGACGGAAGGCATCAAGCGCCGGTCCGGGGCCGGTGATCCTCTCGTTGCCCGCAAGGCCGTTGGCCAAAACGCAGCACATGTCGTTGGTGGAGGTGTCGCCGTCCACGCTGAGCATGTTGAGCGTGCCCCCGACGCTGTCTTTCAGGGCTCGGGCGAGGACGCCGGGGTCAATCGCGGCGTCCGTGGTGAGAAAGGCCAGCAGGGTGGCCATGTTGGGGTGAATCATCCCCGAGCCCTTGGCCATGCCGCCGATGCGGCAGATGACCCCGCTGACATCGAACGCCGCGGCGCATTCCTTCGGGAACGTATCGGTGGTCATGATGGCGCGGGCGGCCTGCGCGCCGCCTTCTCGGCTCAGCGAATCGCAAAGCCCGGGCATGCCCGCCGCGATGGGCGCGATGGGCAGCGGCTGCCCGATCACGCCGGTGGAGGCCACGAGCACATCCCCGGCGGGCATGCCCAGTTGCGTTCCCGCCAAAGCGCACATAGCCTCGGCGATTTCGATGCCGCCGGCGTTGCAGGTGTTCGCGTTGCCGCTGTTGCAGATGACCGCCCGGGCGGCGCCGTCCCGCAGGTGATCTTGCGTCACCAGCAGGGGCGCGCCCTTCACCAGGTTGGTGGTATAGACCGCGGCGGCGCTTGCGGGCACGTCGCTGACCAGCAGGGCCAGATCGGGCTTGTCGCGGTTCGGGCGGATGCCGCAGCACAGGCCGGAGGCGCGGAAGCCGAGGGGATAGGTAACGGACATGGGAGGCTCCTTTTTAAATGAGAATGCGGAATGCAGAAATATGGCGGGGGGGGTTACGATTCGTCCACAAACAGCCATTCGCCGGAGGCATTGATGTAGCCGCGCTTGCCGTCATGCTCCACCCAGTAGTAGTACGGCCCCTGCTCCCCGGCGGTGGGAAAATGAAGATAACGGCCCGAAGCATCGCTATCGAATGTGGCACTGTCTGAAAACTGTTCCATCGGGCAGTCCGGATATGGGTTGCCTTCCCAATCCAGCGCGAAGAATGTTGGCGGTGTTATATTATTCCACGGTTGCTCTTCCGTGGCGCAGTCATGCCAGCCATTGATCCAGAGGAAATCGTCGCAAACAGCAAGAACCACTGCCTCCTGAAAAAAGTAATCGCCAAAATCAGCTTTACAGCCATAGGGGTACAAATTCATAGCATGCCAAATGCCGTCTTTTAACTTATAGCACCATGGGTAATTGACAACTGTGGACAGGATAATCGCCGTAGCATTCGACAGCAATGGCTTGCCGTAGGCGTCGCGGCTGTCCTTAACTCGCCCATGTTTATCCAGCAGTACATAGCCCTTCACGGGGCCATCGAACGCTCTAATGATATCACCCGGTTTGCCTTTGAACACCGGGTTAAGCTCCGGATCTAGCAATATATAAGCTCTCTCGTTCCTGATGCCAGGCAAATTATCATCATTATTATGCAAAATCTCTTTTTCCATTTGCGACCATTCAATAACAGAATAGCAGTAAGGCGTTTGACTAGTTTCGCTAGGACGACAATAGCGCTTTTCATGAATGATGTTTCCACTGCGATCCACCCACGCGGTGTAATGAGGACTTCCTTCTTTGTATATCATTGCGTATTTCCCATAAAACTCTTGGTTCCCGTAGGCGCGCCAATTGTCCAGTTGGGGCATATGCTGAAATTCCTCGTTGTACCAGCGGAAAGTTCCATCAATCATGAATAAAAACCATTTCACATCCGGGATATATTCCATGTGATTAGCGGACTCGACCAAAGCAATAGGCAGTGAATGTTGTTCGCCCGTTTCAAAATCGAAATACCATGCTTCGACCAGTTTGCCTTCTTTCCATGTGCGCCCAATGGCCGCATCGCTAAACATATACATATCGTCAAGCCTACCAATGTATTGACCTTCTTTCGGCTTAACTGCCCAAGCGTTATTCTCTATGTCAAATAAGCCATGTTCACTAACAACCGTCCAGTTCGAGCCGTTGTGTTCCTCAGAGTAAGTCTTAACAATCACAGCATAGCGCCCGCCGGGAGCGACATTTATTTCATGCGCAGCGCCGCAGTTCAGTTGCTTCGCTTTACCGTCCAGGGTGTAATAGGTGTAAATGCCTTGCCCCTTTTCGTTAACATCCTGCTTGGCAAGCAGTCCGATAATGCGCTCCTTCCCCTTGTCATAGACATACTGAGGATCATATTGAGAATAAGTGACATATCGAGGATAATGGGAGTATTGCGGCTCAGCCACCAACTCGCCATCCTGATTGATTATACCATATGTACCCCATTCATCCCCGCTGTCATCAGGGAACGCATACAGCATCGGCCCGCCCTGGAGCGGCTCCATGGGTGCGGGGCCGGCGGGGATTGTAGCTGTAGTCTCCGGGGCGGCGGTGGTGGTACTATCGTCATCTGATTTTTTTGTGAACCAGTCGCAGGCCGACAGAGAGAGCAGCAGCGTGAGGGCCAACGCGAAGGCGAGGAGCTTTTTCATTTGACGGTCCCTTTTCTATATATCAATAGGTATTCCAAATCACAGCGCAAGCCCTTCCGTTTCCCCCAGGCCCAACGCGATATTCAGGCATTGCACCGCCGCGCCGGAAGCCCCCTTGCCCAGGTTGTCGAAGCGGGCGATGAGCAGTACGCGCTCGCCGTTGCCCTCCACGGTGATGTCCATGCCGTCGTAACCGGCATAGGCGTTGGGGGAATGCGGCGCCCCGTCGGGTTCCGCCACGCGCACGGCGGCGGCGTTGGCGTAGAAATCGCGATAATATTCGAGAATTTTCGATGGCGCAAAGCCGGGGGCATGCCATGGGATAGTCACCTCCATGCCGCATGGAAAATCCCCCAGGATGGGGCAAAACAGCGGCGGGCGCGCCAGCCCGGCGTAGCGGGCCATCTCCGGCAGGTGCTTATGGGCCTGCCCCAGGGCGTATTGCCGCGGGGCGGCCAGGGCGTCGTTCTTTACACGCGCAGATGATTCGTACTCGGCAATCATCGCCTTCCCGCCGCCCGTGTAGCCCGTGATGGATACGCAGGTGAGCGGGGCGCCGCCAGGCAGCAGGCCACGCTGTACCAGCGGGCGGGCCAGCGCGACAAAGCCGCCGGCGTGGCAGCCCGGCACGGCGATGCGCTTCCCCGTTTGAATGCCCTTGTAAAATTCCGGGCCCAGCTCCGGGAAGCCGTAGGCCCAGCCCGGCTCAACCCGGTGCGCGGTGGAGGCGTCGATGACGATGGTATCAGGGCCCGCCCAGGCGGCGGCTTCGCGGGCCGCGTCGTCCGGCAGGCAGAGAATGGCCGCGTCGGCCTCCCGCATGGCCTGTTTGCGGGCCGCGGGGTCCTTGCGCAGGGCCTCCGGCAGGGTGATCAGCGCGATGCCCGCCCGCGCCCGCAGGCGTTGCTCTATGCGCAGGCCCGTGGTGCCCGCCTGGCCGTCGATGAATATTTTGTACATATTATACATCACCTTGCATATATTGTGAATACAAGAAGCATATCACATTCTATGCGTTTGTCAAGCCCCGGCGACATATTTCTGGTAAAATTCCTCGATGGCCGCGTAGAAGTCCTCCGCGCCGCCGTCGTTGCGGATGACCAGATCGGCCATGGCCTCGCTCTCGCTGGTGCGGAATTTCGCCTCCTCCGCCGCGTCGAACTCCCGTAGCTTCTCCGCGCTGCCGCCGTCCCGCGCGGAGCCCCGCGCCAGCATGCGCGCGTAGCGCACCGCGTCGTCGCTGACCACGATGTCCACCAGCAGGAAGGCCCCGCCGAACTGCTCTTTAAAGAACTGCACGTCGGAGGGCGGACGGATACCGCTAATCAGGTACACGGGCGCGCCGGATTCGCGGATTTTCTTCGCGATGCGCTCGGGGAAAAACGTCTGCCCGAACTGCCCCATGTACTTCTGCGAGGTCCTGTGCAGGTTCTCGCGGGTGAGCTCCAGGCCGTCCCCGGCGGCCAGCTCCCGGGCGATATCGCCGATGGAGACCATGGGGATGCCGTAGGTGTCGCGGATACGCTCGAGGAAAAAGTCCTTGCCGGTGCCGTTTTTGCCCACGGCCGCGATGATTTTCATGGGGTTATCCTCCTAAAATAGTAATTTCCCGATGATTGCGTTCGAGAGCAAAAAGCCCTCACGCGTCAGTTTTATGCAATTTTTATTCACTTCCGCAAGCCCAGGCATTTGCTTCGCCCGCGCAAGCATTTCAGTTGTTGGTGACGAAAATCCCTCGTTCAGCCGCAGGGCGAGCATGGCCCGCTCCTCGAAATCGCCGCCGGGGCCGTCGTCCACGGGCGAGTCTCCCCGCAGAAACGCGTCAAGATCGCGCTCGTAATGCCACCTGCGGCCCTGTGTGAACCCATGGGCCGCCGGGCCGACGGCGAAGTACTCGCCGCAATGCCAGTAGTTCAGGTTGTGGCGGCTTTCGTAGCCGGGAATCGCGAAATTCGAGATTTCGTACTGCGCGAAGCCGTGCCGCTCCAGCCAATCGCAGGCAAAAAGGTAGAGATCGGCCTGTTCGTCCTCGTCCGGCAGGCCCGGCGGGGGCTGTGTGTGATACGCTGTGCCGGGCTCGATCTTTAGTAAATATGCACTGATATGCTTCGCGTATCTTGTGCAATACTCCAAAGTTTTTTCCGCGTTTTGACGGCTCTGCCCCGGAATACCCAGCATGACGTCCAAGCTCAGGTTGTCCGCGCCAAGCAGTTCGATGGCCCGGGTGACTGTCTCTATATCGCCTGAACGGCCCAGCGCGCGCCTTTCCCCGGGGATGACCGACTGCACGCCCAAGCTTACGCGGTTAATCCCGCCCTCGGCGATTGTCCGGCAAAATTCCGGGGTGACGGAAGCGGGGTTGCACTCGATGGTGAACTCGCCCGCGCAGTCGATCGCGCCGAGCAGCCGGGCGAGCAGCTCCGGCGCGAGGACGGAGGGCGTGCCCCCGCCGATGTAAGCTGTGCGCCAAGGATAGCCCCCCTCTGCCAGAGGGGGGTGGCCGAAGGCCGGGGGGTACTCCTGCAAAATTTCAACGCAGCGATTGACATAGGCCGCCTGCAAATGGCTCCCCCTTGGGGGGGGGATGGCGAGCGAGTAAAAATCGCAGTAAGGGCACTTCGCCTTGCAGAAGGGAACATGGACGTAGAGGGATTGGTTTTTCATAGCCCATTCAGTATAGCACATTTCAGGCCGTTTGAAAAGGCCTATTTATTTGTAGAGACGCACGGCGGTGCGTCTCCTTGTAAAAAACATATTCCGGAGCCGGGAATGGTCAGTTCTTCCGCACATCCCCG
The DNA here is from genome assembly GCA_009786275.1 of Bacillota bacterium. Lineage (GTDB taxonomy): Bacteria > Bacillota > Clostridia > Oscillospirales > Acutalibacteraceae > WRMQ01. Next base: position 12,893 of record WQTL01000493.1, read on the forward strand.
CAGCAGTTCTTGTACTTCTTCCCGCTGCCGCAGGGACACAGGTCGTTCGGCCCGACTTTCTTTCTCTTGCGCACGGTGCGGCCCTTTTCGGTGCCGTCGCCGCCCGCGCCCGCGCCGCTGGTGTGTGTCACTTTCGCCACCTGCTTGCGCTCGGTCTCGGCCTGGCTGCGCACGCGCAGGGTGAGCATATACTTGATGGTGTCCTCGCGGATGTTGGCGGTCATGGCCTCGAACATGTCGAAGCTCTCCATGCGGTAGGCGACCACCGGGTCCTGCTGGGCGTAGGCGCGCAGGCCGATGCCCCGTTTGAGCTCGTCCATGGCGTCGATGTGGTCCATCCAGTAGGTATCCACGCTGCGCAGGAGCACCATGCGCTCGAACAGGCGCATGGTCTCGTCGCCCAGTTCCTTCTCGCGCTCCTCGTAGCCCGCCTTGCCCCGGGCGATGAGCAGCTCTTTCACTTCCTCGGGCTCTGGCTCGGCCTTGGTGAAGTCGTCCGGCGCGGTGAGGTAGCCCAGGTATTTCTCGCGCAGGGAGCCGTAGTTCCAGTTCTCGCGCGGGTTGCCCGCGGGCAGGAATACGTCCACCGTGTCGTTGACGCTGTCCTCCAGCATCTTCAGGATGATGGGCTTGAGCGCTTCGCCCTCCAGCACTTGATTGCGCTGGCCGTAGATGAGTTCGCGCTGGCGGTTCATCACGTCGTCGTATTTCAGCACGTTCTTGCGGATGGCGAAGTTCTGGCCCTCGATCTTCTTCTGGGCGCCCTCGATCTGCTTGGACACCATGCCGGATTCGATGGGCATGTCCTCGGGGGTGCGCAGGGTGGTCATCACGTTGGCCAGGCGCTCGCCCCCGAACAGGCGCATGAGGTCGTCCTCCATGGAGAGAAAGAAGCGGCTTTCGCCGGGGTCGCCCTGCCGCCCGGACCGCCCGCGCAGCTGGTTGTCGATACGGCGGGATTCGTGGCGCTCCGTGCCCAGGAT
>WQTL01000494.1 GCA_009786275.1 Bacillota bacterium
TCGGCGGGTTGGCTTGCGGTATTCGTGCATGCCTTGATTGTCATGCGGCGGGACAAGGCCCTGCCGTTTTACGTTGGCAATGTTGTAGCCGAAAAACGTCTGATCAAAATCATGCGCAAGCAAAACCCCGGCACGAACTATTTCGCGCCTTCCGATTATCACTGACATAGGAGGAAACCCCATGAAACTTGGCGTATTCACCTGCCTGTTGGCAAACCTGCCCCTGGCCGAGGCCCTGGCCTATTTCAAGTCCCTGGGGCTTGAGATGGTCGAAATCGGCTGCGCGGGCTACCCCGGCAACGCGCACGCCAACCCGGCGGAGCTCCTGGCCGGCCCGGCGAAGCTCGCGGCGTTCCAAAAGACCATCGCCGACAGCGGCATGGAGATCAGCGCGTTCAGCTGCCACGCCAACCCCGTGCACCCGAACAAAGAGATCGCCGCGGAGTTCGACCGGGGCATGCGCGAGACCGTGCTGCTGGCCGAGGCCTGCGGGGTGCATCAGATCAACACGTTTTCCGGCTGCCCCGGCGATCACGAAAACGCGAAATACCCCAACTGGGTGACCTGCCCCTGGCCGCCGGATTTCCTCGAGATTCTGGACTGGCAGTGGAACGAGGTGCTCATCCCCTACTGGAAGGGCTTCGTGGCGTTCGCCAAGGCGCACGGCGTGAACAAAATCGCGCTGGAGCTTCACCCCGGTTTTTGCGTATACAATACCGAGAGCCTTCTGAAGCTGCGCGCGGCGGTCGGGCCGGAAATCGGCGCGAACTTCGACCCGAGCCACCTGGTGTGGCAGGGCATGGACCCCGTGGCCTGTATCCGCGCCATGGGCGGCGCCATCTTCCACTTCCACGCGAAGGACACGAAGATCGACGCGGCCAACACAGCGTTGAACGGCGTGCTGGACCTCAAACCCTACGGCGACGAGATTCACCGCTCGTGGATCTTCCGATCGGTGGGCTACGGCGGGGACGCGGCGTACTGGAAGGAGATTGTCTCCAACCTGCGCATGGTGGGCTATGACTACGCCATCAGCATCGAGCACGAGGACAGCCTGATGAGCCAGAACGAGGGCCTCAGCAAAGCCGTGGCGCTGCTCAAAGACGTAATCATCCGGGAGACGCCCGGCGAGATGTGGTGGGCGTGATGAAAAGAATTTTTATTGCGGCCATTGCGCTGCTGCTGCTCTTTGCCGGCTGCGCGAAAGAGGCGGGTACGCCCGCGCCGGAAGCCGGTGCGCCCGGCGCCCTCACCATCAGCTTTGATTTTGAGCGGCAGAGCGGCTTTTCCTCCAACCAGTTCGCCGTGTGGATGGAGGACGCGGACGGCACGGTCGTCAAAACCCTGTTCGCCACGGAATTCACCGCCAAGGGGGGCTATGAAAAACGGCCGAGCTCCCTGACGAATTGGGTGGAGCGCGCCGTGAAAACCGGGATCACCGACGCCGACGCCGTGGCGGGGGCCACACCGAAGTCCGGGCCGGTCAGTTATGTCTGGGACTGCACGGACGAGGACGGCAAAGCCGTGCCCCCGGGAACCTACAAATTTTTCGTGGAGAATACCTTCCGCGTGGGCGAGGGCAGCACGGCGGGCCACGTGGAGTGGGGCGAAATCGAGATCGGCGGCGCGGACACGGAGACGCGGGCGCAGGAGATCGGCGACGAATTCGACACGATCAGCAATGTCAAGGCGGTATATACGGCGCAACCATGATGATTTGACAAGGAGAAAGAGAGATGCAGGATAAAATCGGCATGGCGGTCATCGGCTACGGCGGCATGGGCGGGCACCACGCGCGCAAGGTGCGCGGGGAGCGCCCCGGCAAATTCGAGGTCATCGGCACGTTCGATATACGGGAGGAGCGGCAGGCCCTCGCCAGGGAGAAGGGCTTCGAGGCCTTCGAAAGCCGCGAGGCGCTGCTGAGCGACCCGCGTATCGAGCTGGTGGTGGTGGCCACCCCCAACGACGTGCACAAGGAGATCGTCATCGACGCGCTGCGCCACGGCAAGAACGTCATCTGCGAAAAGCCCGTGACCATGGCCTCCCGCGACCTGGAGGACATGATCGCCGTGGCGAACGAAACCGGCAAGTTCTTCACCGTGCACCAGAACCGGCGCTGGGACCCCGACTACCGCACGGCGAAGGAGGTCATCGAGAGCAATACCCTGGGGCGGGTGTTCAACGTCGAGAGCCGCGTGCACGGTTCCCGGGGGATACCGGGGGACTGGCGCAACCAGAAGGCCCACGGCGGCGGCATGCTCCTGGACTGGGGCATCCACATGCTGGACCAGATGCTCCAGCTGATGGGGGACAGGCGGCTGCTTTCGCTCTACGCCCAGCTGACCTTCATCACCAACGAGGAGTGCGACGACGGCTTCCGGGTCATCTGCAACTTCGAGGGCGGCACAAGCTATATGGTGGAGATTCTCACGAATAATTTCGTCAACCTGCCGCGCTGGTACATCAACGGCGAGAACGGCACCGCCGTCGTGGACGACTGGGACCGCCACGGCAAAATCGTCAAGGTGAGCGACTGGGAGAACCGCGAATGCGTGCCGATCCAGGCGGGGGTGGGCATCACCAAGACCATGGCCCCCCGCGACCAGAAGACCATCAAGAAATACAAGCTCCCCAAGCCCAAGAGCGACTGGATGGAGTATTACGACAACATCTATGACGTGATCCGGAACGGCGCGCCGTCGATTGTGACGCACGACCAGCAGCGGCGGCTCATCCGGCTGGTGGAGGCGATCATCGAAAGCGGCGAGACGGGCAAGGCGGTTGAGCTGGAGTAGGGCTTGCGATAAAAACAGAGGCGCGCAGGGGTGCGGCCTCTGTTTTTTGTTTTGGTAATCACGCTTCACCGGCCTGCCTATGCGACAGGAAGAATGAAGCATGAAGAATTCAGCATGCGCATACCTATGGACAGAATGGGGGTGCGGGGATGCGGCGGATCGGATTGCTCTGCATGGCGGCGGCTGTGCTTCTTTGCGCGTGCGGCAGGGAGGACTGGCGGAATCTGCGGCAGCTGTGCGAGTATTACAACGCGTTTGCCGCAAAGACGGAGCATTTGGCGCAGCTCGGGCCGGAGCAGTTCACGGCGCTGCGCGGCGACGACGGCGTGGCCTATCAGGCGTATATGGGGGAGGATATGCTGCTGCTGTGCGGCACGCTGCGCAATGGTCGGGTGCATACCGTGTCGCTCACCGGGCTGCCGGAGCAGGGGCAGGGGGCGTTCTTCGACGCCGCGCGCTGCCTGGCGCAGGCCTATACCGGGGCCGCGGCCGACCAGGCGGAGCGGTGGCTGCGCGGGCTGCGGGCAGGGGAGGCCGAAGTCCCGGGCGTGCTGGGGCTGGAGGAGGCGGGGTTCCGGTTCAGCTATGCCGCCAACGAGGCGGGCCGGTGGCTGCGGGTGAGCCAGCTGCGCTTTTTGCCGCCGGAGCCGGAGCTGGCGACGTTGAGGGAAGAGATTACTATGTAGGGGCGGCCTCCGGACGTCCCAATCAGAAAGCCTTATTTTCAAGGCCCAGGGACGTCCGGAGGCCGTCCCCTACAAATTGCGCTGACCTTAATCACCGGTTACTTAAGCATTCGGCATTAAGAATTAAGCATTAAGCATGGAGGAGCCTATGGACTGGCACAGCCTATCCGCCGCCGGGGCGGTGAACCGCCTGGAATCGGACGCGCAGGGGGGGCTTTCCGCCGAGGAGGCGCGGCGGCGCTTGCAGCGGGACGGCCCGAACACGATCGCCCGCGGAAGGCGGGGAAAGTGGATATTACGATTCTTGGCGCAGTTCAAGGATTTTATGGTGCTCACCCTGCTGGCCGCGGCGGCGGTTTCGGCGGCGTCGGCGCTCATCCACGGGAACGGGGACTACCTGGACTCCATCATCATCGCGGGGATCGTGGTGGTCAACGCCATTGTGGGCGTGATTCAGGAGGGGAAGGCCGAGCGGGCTTTGGAGGCCCTGCGCAAGCTTTCCGCGCCGGCGGCGACGGTGATACGCGGGGGGCGGAAAATACGCCTGCCGGTGGAGCAGGTGGTGCGGGGGGATATCCTGCTGCCGGAGGCGGGGGACCTGGTGCCCGCGGACGCGCGGCTGCTGGAATCCGCGCAGCTGAGCACCCAGGAGAGCGCCCTGACCGGCGAAAGCATGCCCTGCAAAAAGGACGCGCAGGCCGTCCTGCCTGGGGCGACGCCGCTGGGCGACCGGCGCAATATGCTGCTGAGCTCCACCACGGTGCTCACCGGGCACGGCAGGGCCGTGGTGACCGGGACGGGCATGCATACCGAAGTCGGGCGCATCGCGGGGATGCTCAGCCGGGAGAAAGCCCCGCAGACGCCGCTGCAGCAGCGGCTCGAAAAAGTCGGGCGGCAGCTGGGGATCGGGGCCATGGCGATCTCCGGGCTGATCTTTTTATTGGGTTTTTTGCAGCACGCGCCGCTGCTGGACAGCTTCATGCTGGCCATCAGCCTGGCGGTGGCGGCCATACCCGAGGGGCTGCCCGCGATGGTGACGGTGGTGCTGTCCATCGGGGTGCAGCGCATGGCGAAATCCAACGCCATCGTGCGGCGGCTGCCCGCCGTGGAAACCCTGGGCTGCGCCAGCGTGATCTGCTCGGACAAGACGGGGACGCTGACCCAGAACAAGATGACCGTGACGGAAATACAGGGGTCAGGCGGCAGGGATCAGGAGAAGCGCCTGCTGCAATTGGCCGCGCTGTGCTGCAACGCGGAGATCACCCCGAAGCGCTACGGGCGGGGCTCGAGCTATAGGGGGGACCCCACGGAGATCGCCATCGTGGAGGCCGCCGCGCACCGGCGCGTGGCTGTCATGCAGGACAGGAAGGAATTTACGCGCGTCAGGGAGAACCCGTTCGATTCCTCGCGGAAACGCATGAGCGTGATATGCAGGATGCCGGAAGGCTTGATGATGATCGCCAAGGGCGCGCCGGATATTTTGCTGGCCCGGTGCGATTTGGGGGAGAAAGAGAAAAGGGAGATACTCAGGCAGAATGAGGAGATGGCGGGGCGCGCCTTACGAGTCATCGCCGCGGCGTATAAGCCGGTGAAGGAATCGCAGGGGCAAAGCGAGGAGCACCTCAGCTTTTTGGGGCTCATCGGGATGAACGACCCCCCGCGCAGAGAGGCGAAGGCCGCCGTGAAGGTGTGCAGGCACGCGGGGATCATCCCCATCATGATCACCGGGGACCATGTTGCCACGGCGGTGGCTATCGCGAAGGAGATCGGGATCACCGACGGGAGCCACTGCGCCATGACCGGGCCCGAGCTGGACGGCATCGGCGACGAGACACTGAAGGAGCGGCTGACCCGCTGCCGGGTGTTCGCACGGGTGACGCCGGAGCATAAGATGCGCATCGTCAAGGCGCTGCGGGCGCAGGGGCATGTGGTGGCGATGACGGGGGACGGCGTGAACGACGCCCCGGCGCTCAAGGCGGCGGATATCGGCTGCGCCATGGGGAAAAGCGGCACGGAGGTGGCCAAGGGCGCGGCGGACATGATCCTCACCGACGACAATTTCGCCACCATCGTGCGGGCCGTGGAGGCCGGGCGCGGGATCTACGACAACATACGCAAGGCCGTGCATTTTCTCATCAGCAGCAATATCGGCGAGATCGTCGCGGTGTTTTTCGCCTCCATCATGCGCATGCCCGCGCCGCTGCTGCCGATTCAGCTGCTGTGGGTGAACGTGGTGACGGACTCGGCCCCCGCCATCGCCCTGGGGATGGAGAAGACCGACCCGAATATCATGCGCGGGCCGCCCAAGCCCGTGAACCAGAACTTTTTCTCTAGAACGCTGGCCTTACACATGGCATTGGAGGGGTCTCTCATGGGGGCGGTGACGCTGCTGGCCTTCGCGCTGGGGCGGCGGGTGCTGGGCTTCGGCGGGGACGATTTGGCGCTGGGGCGCACGATGGCCTTCACGGTGCTGAGCTTCGTGGAGGTGCTGCACGCCAACAACATCCGCTCCGAGCGCTCGCTGCTGCGCATCGGGCCGTTCTCCAACCGCCACATGGTATTCGCCAACCTGCTGTGCCTGGGGCTCCAGGCGGCGGTGGTGACGTTCCCGTTTTTGTGCGAAATCTTCGGCACGGTGCCCCTGGACGGCAGGCAGTGGCTGGCGGTGGGGGTGCTGGCGATGGTGCCCACGGCTTCGATGGAGCTGGAGAAGTTTGGGGTGTGGGCAAGGGGGAGGGGGCGAAAACAGAAAACCCAGAAAACCCGTGGAACTCAAGAAACTTTTCCTTGACAACCCCCGCCCCGTCTGTTATACTATTCAAGTTGCACTGTCGGTCAGAGGCGGTGCGGCGGCGTTGAGCGTGTATACGCTCCGCCAAAAAATCCTTGCTGCTGAAAACTTATGCAGCAGCCACAGCCCAGAAGGAGGAAAACACATGGCAAACAACTACGAGGCGATGGCCGTCTTTTCGCTGAAGGACGGCGAGGAAGCTGTCGCCGCGCTCAAGGAGCGCTTCCAGGCCCTCATTGAGCAAAACGGCGCCCTGTCCGAGATCAAGGAGTGGGGCCGCCGCCTGCTGAAGTACCCCATCAACAAGGAGACCGACGGCTACTACGTGCTGTACCTGTTCTCCGCGGCGCCCGAGTTCCCGGCGGAATTCCTGCGCGTGGCGGGCATCACCGACGGCGTGCTGCGTACCCTCGTCACCCGTCAGCCGGAATAGGGGGGCAGCAAATGTTTGTAACAGAACAAAACCTTCTCTTCACCGCAGCATGTGCCATTAGCAGGCGGGAGGTATCGAAATGCTGAACTCAGCCATCATCATGGGCCGCCTGACGGCGGAGCCCGAGCTCAAGAGCGCCGCCGGCACGACGGTGTGCTCGTTCACCGTGGCGGTGGACGGCCGCTCGAAGGACCAGCGCGGCGAGCGCCAGACCAACTTCATCCGCTGCGTGGCGTGGCGTGAGCGCGCCGAATTCCTGTCCCGCTACTTCCACAAGGGCTCCATGGTGGCCATCACCGGGTACATCCAGGTGCGCCAGTATGAGGACAAGAACGGCAACAAGCGCGAGGCCGTGGAGATTGTGGCGGACCGCATCGATTTCACCGGGGAGAAGAACCCCGGCAACGCCGGCGGCTTCAGGGACGACATCCCCCTGCCGCCCGCCCCGCCCGAGCGCCAGGGCCAGGCTATCCAGCCCGCGCCCGCGTATTCCACCGCCCAGCCCGCCGACTTCGACGAGATCGCCGGTGACGATGACCTTCCATTCTAGATTATTAAGGAGAACAATATTATGCCCTATGAAGCCAAGCCGCGCGACCGTGACGCCGCGGGCGAGGGCGACCGCCGCCCCCCCATGCGTAAACGCCGCAGGAAGGTCTGCTCGTTCTGCGTGGACCATATCGACTATATCGACTACAAGGACACCGTGCGGCTGAACAAGTATATCAGCGAGCGCGCGAAAATCCTGCCCCGCCGCATGACCGGCACCTGCGCCAAGCACCAGCGGATCCTCACCACGGCCATCAAGCGCGCCCGGCACGTGGCCCTGCTGCCGTATACCAGCGAATAAGTCCCGAGACCCAACTGAATACCGTTCTTCAGGGGTGGTGCAAGTCCACACCGGCGGTGAAGCAGTATAAACTGACAAGCCCGCCAGTCCTGTTAACAGGGCAGATTTGGTTGGAATCCAAAGCCGACGGTCAAAGTCCGGATGAAAGAAGAGCAACCGCGAATGTTTGCGTCATTGCGCCCCAAGGGAAATTCTCTTGGGGTATTTTTTGTGCTCCGCACCAGCCCCCAAGGGGGGCATCCTGACGGTTGCCGAAGGCAAATGTTTTTTCCGCGCTATAAATAATTTGTCTGTAGAGACGCACGGCAGTGCGTCTCCCGATAAAAAGACCGCATTTTACGCGGAGACGCACTGCCGTGCGTCTCTACATACAAGTCAACCAACAATTATTTTTTCAAAGGAGAACCATCATGAAAAAAACCTTCCCTCTGCGGGCCGTCGTCCTGTGCGCCATGCTGACCGCCGTGGCCAGCGCGCTGTTCCTCATCCAGTTCACCGTGCCGCTGGTGCCGTCCTTCCTCAAGATGGACGTCTCCGACCTGCCGGCGCTGGTGGCCTCCCTGGCCGTGGGGCCGTTCTGGGGCGTGCTGGTATGCCTGCTGAAGAACGTCGTGGGCCTGCTGCACTCCGGCACCATGGGCGTGGGCGAGATTTCAAACTTCATCATCAGCGCGGCGCTCACCTTGGTGGCAGGCTTTGTTTTTCGGAAAAACAAAAGCAAGGGCGGCGCGGTGCTGGCCTCGGCGCTGGGGGCCGTGGCTATGGCGGCCATCAGCCTGCCATCGAACCTTTTCCTGATCTACCCGCTGTATACGAAGGTCCTCGGGCTGCCCATCCCCGTGATTCTGGGCTGGTATCAGGCCGTGCTGCCCAGCGTGGATTCCCTGTGGGAGGCGCTGCTGATCTTCAATGTGCCGTTCACCTTCGTCAAGGGGCTGCTGTGCGCCGCTCTGATGGCGCTGGTGTATCTGCCGCTGCGCCCGGTGATGGAGAAGTTTTTGAAAAGCAAGTGATTCCCCCTTGCCTTTTCCCTTTACATCATGTATAATGGTTGCAAAGAAAACAACAGGGAGGTTTATCCGCTTTGAAGAAAAAATATTTCGTCTGCCTGCTGGCAGCCCTGGTGCTGCTGGTCGCCCTGGCGGTGCCCGCGCTGGCCGAGCCCGAAGAAGCCGTGACCGCCGCCGAGCAGCTCACCGCAACCGCCGAGGAGCAGACCGTCGCGCCCGGCGATTCCACAGAGCCGGGGCTGGAGGAGGACCCGACCGAAGCGCCCGTCCTGATTTTCGCCACCGTGCCGGAGACCACCGCCGGCATCGTGCCCATCGACGGGGAAGTCCCGGCGGCGGGGCAGGAGGGCCTGCTGTCGCAGCGCAATCTCACATTTTACGCGCTGGGCCTGGGCGGCCTGGCACTGCTGCTGAGCGTCATCGCCCTGGCGCGCACGCGCAAAAAGACCGCGCCCAACGCCACCGGGAACTATCAGAAATACTTCTAACCCCACCCCGAACGAAACGCACGGGCGGTTGCCGATCAACCGCCCGTGCGTTTTTATCGCCGGCAACTTCGCAGGCGGCCGATTCCCATCAGCCGCCTGCAATCGCTTTTTGCACGGGCCGCTGTGGGCAGCGACCCCTACTACCTTACGCCGCCTGCTTTTCCGCTTCAACCGCCGCGGGCTTAAGTTTGTTCTTCGTCAGCACGTTGACCAGGAAGCACATCGCCATCGAGCAACACGTGGCGATCACCATGAACTGCGGGCTCTGCCCCATCAGCTTCGTCACCATGGCCGGTACCAGCGTGGGATCGGCGTAGAATATCGGCATGGAGATCACCTTGCAGACAGCCGGCACCAGGGCCACGGAAAGGCCGGAGAGGATGCCGGCCCAGGCGCCGGCCTTGTTGGCCTTTTTGTAATAGAGCGAGAACACGTATGGCGCCATGAACGAGCCGGAAATCGCGCCCCAGGAATACCCCATCATGTCGAGGATGGGGGATTTCTCGGCGTTGGCCACGAAGAAGGACATCGCCGCGAAAGCCAGGCACAGCAGCTTGATGCCCATGCTGAGTTTCTTATCCGGGATATTGGGCTTCAGGGTGCCGATGAAGTCCTTCACCAGGGTGGAGCAAGCCGTGAGGATGATGGCGCTTAAGGTCGTCACGGAGGCGGCCATCAGCAGCACGAACACGACGCCCATCAGTATGGCGGGAATCTCCGCCTTGACCAGCATCATGGGCACGATGAAATCCTTGAATTTTGCGCCTCTGTCCGCCTGCAGGGCGGCGAATTCCTCCGAGGTGAAGAACTTGTGGCACAGGGAGCCGATGAAGTAGCCGCCGCCCGCGATGAGCGTGCAGAAAATGGTGGAAATCCAGATGCCGCGCTTGGCCTGGTCGTTGTCTTTGATGCCGAAGTATTTCTGCACCATGTGGGGCAGGCCCCAGGTTCCAAAGCTGGTCATGAAGATCAGGGAGATCAGGCCCCACCAGCCCGTGCTGTTCCGCGGCGTCAGGCCCAACTGCGTATGTATCTTCGCGTAATCCGCAATGCCCGCAAACCCGCCTACATTCTTGGCGAATACGATGTACCCGATGAGCAGCGCCACGCCCACCATCATGATGAGGCCCTGCACGAAGTCCGCCCGGGCCTGCACCAGGTAGCCGCCGAAGAACAGCAGGAAGCCCGCCAGAGCCGCGATGAGGACCATGAACATCGTGGGCGGGATGCCCAGCAACACCTCGGCGATGTTCCCCAGGCCCATGTAGACGGAGGCCGAGTAGGGGATGAGGAAGATGAAGATCACGATGCAGGAGAACAGCTTCATCGCCCTGCTGCCATAAAACTTTTCAAAGAGCTCCGGCATGGTGTGCAGCCCCAGCCGCGCCGATATCTCCCTGGTGCGCCGGGCCAGGAACAGCCAGGCCAGCATCGCGCCGAAGGCCGCGTTGCCCAGGCCCACCAGTACGCCCCACAGGCCGAAGCCGTAGCCCGTGGTGCCCGCGTAGCCTACGAACATCACGGCGGAAAAGTAGGCCGTGCCGTAGCTGAGAGCCGAAAGCCAGGCCCCCATTTTACGCCCGCCCACGGTGATATCCGCCACGCTCTTGCTGCTGCGCCCGGTAACGATGCCGATGGCCACCAGCCCCGCGACGTAAATGCCGATTGTGATCCAAGTTTCCGTCATAAGCCAAGCATCCCCTTTTCGTTTTTTTGTTTCACCCCCCCCGGCCCTACGGGCCACCCCCTCTCTCATGCGAAGGGGGCAAAGAGGAATGAAAAAAGAAGGAGCACTTTAGCACTTGAAAGCGTTAAAGTGCTCACATATGTATTATACCACTTTTTCAGGGGGATGTCAAGAGTTTTTTTACTTGACTTACCCCAGGAGCTCGCGGCAAATCCAAAACCGCCCGGTACATGCTGTTAATGTATCGGGCGGTTTTTGTTCAGGATTGCTATTTTCCAGCCACGGCGTCTTTGAGCGCCTTGCCGGCCTTGAATGCCGGGTGGCCGGGGAGATCACTTCCTCGCCGGTCTGGGGATTGCGGGCCTTCTTCTCGGCGCGCTGGCGCACCTCGAAGGATCCGAAACCCACGAACTGTATCTTTTCGCCGGCGACCAGCGCATCGGTCAGCGCCACCGGCGCCTGCTTCACTTTCTTCCCAATGGTCTTTCGCTCCAGCGCGCAGCGGCAATGCTGAAGGCCTATAAACTGCTGCTTCATAGCGGCGGCGTATAAGCATTAAGCGTTCATCTGCTCCCCCATTGTAAACCCGCTCACCCGTTCCACCCGCATCACCGGATACCCCGCCGCGCGCAGCTCGTTGCTCAGCAGCCCCGATTTGCTTAAGGGGAACCACGCCAGCCCTGCCTCCTTGAGCACCGGCAGCGCCTCTGTCCTGAAGCTCTTCGCCCCCTCGTCGAACAGCAGAAGCACGGGGCTTTCCGGCAGGGGCGCTTCCCTGCGCAGCGCGGCCACCAGCTCCGATTCGGAAAGCGCCGTATAGCCGTTTTCGGCCAACCAGGCCAGGTCCTTTTTGAATTCTTCGAAAGAAATGTCCGTCGGCCTGCCGCCGCTTATGTTCCGATAGATCACCACCGGCAGCGGGCGCCCCCGGAAGGTATAGGGCGTGCTGACGGACACGCTCCTGGTGCCGACGCTCACCAGCGCCGTGAGCAGCAGCAGCGCGCAGGCGCAGAAAAACCGCGCCGCCCTCGTGAAACGGATCACCATGCCTCCAACTCCCCCATCACATTATCGCCTATCATAGCTATGCGGGGGCGCGCCGCGCTATGAGTACCCGCCGCGGGGACGGCAATTTGCGTGCCTTAGCGGCGCAATACGAGTTGTCGCCCTCACTAAAAAATTCATCAATTTTTCATTGCATTGCCTCGCATTATCTAGTATAATAAAAAAAATGCGAAAATGGAGGTGTCCCGCTTGGATGAACTTGAGCGCGAGGAAATAGCGGCGGAGCCGTTGGAAACGGCGGATGTGCCATTGGAAGAGGAAGTACCCGAAGAAGAAGTCCCGGAAGAAGAGCAGGCCCCGGAAGAGGAAGAGCAAGCCCCCGAGGAAGAACAGGCAGTGCCTGAAGAAAAACCCGAAAAGCCCATCAAGGGGCCGCGCTTCTGGGCCTGGCTGATCGCCGTGCCCATGATGCTCCTCGCCCTGGGGCTGTCGATCCCCGCCATGTGGAACCTGATGCTCACCGTCCCGGCCCTCACGGGGTTGGCCAGCGAGGCGGGCAGGAACTACGAAAGCGCCTCGGAGGCCTACGATTTCCTCTACAACACGGATCTCACCGCCCAGGGCTTCGGCCTTTCGGGCCTTTCCGGCGGGACCTTCTACTTCGAGCGGCAGTTCGCCCTCATGGGCAAGACGGACGGCCCCGTCGCCATCGCCAGCAACCAGGAGATCCCGCGCATGTCGGAGTACTTCGGCGAGCGCGTGCCGCGCAGCCTGCGCAAGCTCTCGGCCAAATGCGAGGTGCTCTACGGCATCCTGGACGGCTTTTACGAGCAGATGAACCAATCGGCGCAGCCCGCCGAGGGGCAGAGCCAGGCACAGTGGCAGCTGGCCGGCCTGGAGGCCGCCCGCGCCCTGGACAAGGACGCCAAGGCCCATGCCCTGTACTACAAGTGCCTCGCCCTGTACATCGGCGCGCAGGACGGGGACCTGCGGAAGGACAACCTGAAGCTTATCAAAGAGCTGCGGGCGGACCCCGCCGCCGAGCCCTGGATGTACGAGGAACCGGCGCTCCTCATCGCCCGGGCGCAGGAGGATTACGGCACCCTCCTTTCCCTGAGCGATGCGCGCCTGAAGCGCAACCGCCAGGACTACACGGCCATGCAGGTCAGGGTGAAGGCCCTGTTCCTGGGCGGCAGCGCGGATAAGGCCCTGGCCGCGGCGGACCGCTACGGCAAGCGCGGCGCGGTGAAGGACAGCATGCAGCTGGCCAAGGCGGAGATTTTCTACCGCCAGGGCGACTACGACAAGGCCCTCGCGCTGTGCGACGCCATCCTGGACAAGGCCGACTTCGATACGCCCGCAGCCGATTCGGCGCAGGCGGCGGCGCAGCGCGCGGCCATGGAGGCCGCCGGCGTCAAGGGGGTCGTGCTGCTGCTGCAGGGCAAGCCGGAGGAGGCCGCCAAGCTGCTCAAATACACCTGGGACGCCGCCGAGGCGAATTCCGCCACCCCCAGCCTGAACTACGTCTACACCCTGCTGGCGGCCTACGCCGCGGGCGGCGACCTGGAGGGCGAGGAGGCGCAGAACACCGTTATGATGCTCACGTACAGCGGCTACAGCGTTCCGCAGGCCGTCACGGACCTGGCGGCGGGCGAAACCACCGCCGAGAAAATTTTCACCGAAGGCTGGGGAGGGCTTGACGCATGAACACACTCTATCTGATCACGAAGGTTCTCACCTATCCCGGCGCGTTCATGAAGGGCTTCTGGGAGCACGTGACCTGCCGCGTGCTCAAGCTGCGGGTGACCGACCGCGGCTACCTGCGCGCCAACGAGGGCTGCGGCCACGCCGCCCACACCCCCGCCATGACGCCCGCGCGCGCGTTCCTGTTCAGCTGGCTGCCTTACCTCGCCCAGCGCGCCCTGGGCTGGATTTTCGTGGGCGTCTCCGCGCCGCCGCTGCTGCTGTTCGGCTCGCCCGGCCAGATGGCGGACCCCTCGCGGCGCGTCGTCGTGGTCCTGGAGTTCATCGCCCTGTTCGTGGGGCTCAGCCTCCTGTGCAACTCCTTCCCCCAGTGGGAGGACGCCAAGCGCCACTGGCGGCTGTTCTACGGCGGCCCCTCCCCGGAGGAGGAGCAGGCCATGGCCGCCTACTCCGAGGCCCTGCCGGAAGCCTTTGACGCCGAGGAAACAGCAGA
>WQTL01000495.1 GCA_009786275.1 Bacillota bacterium
TTTCCGTATTTCGTAAGGAACCCGTCGCCAGCGCCGTCGCAACCGTTCGTGCTGCTGCCAAAGCTCAATAAACTCCGGGCTTTGGTGTGTCCGTTTGAACTCCTGCACGGGCTGATGCTTACGCTTGGTTTCCACGGCGGGCTCACCGCGTTCCAGGTCGGGCCAGCGAGCCGACATGTGCGCGTGGTATTCGTCCTGCCAGCGACACATGTCCTTGCGGTTGCCGAGGATTTCTTTTGCCGACAGCCGCTTGTCGGGCGTGAGGGGAACGAAACATAGGTGCATATGCGGGTTCACTTCGTCCTCATGCACCAGAGCCACGAAGATATTGTCCGCGCCAACTTTTTTCTCCATAAAGGCAAGCGCGTGCTTGAAGAACTCCAACTGTTCTTCTGCTGGCAGCTCCTTCACGAAGCCCGGCGATGCGCCGATATACACGTCCACCATCTTCACGCTGTCGCTACGCACACGGCAATGCGCCGCCTCAATGCGCCGCTGCACCTCGTAGTAGTATCTGCCCTGCGGCGCTACAAGATGGTGGTTGAGATGTGTACGGGCGGGGTCTATGTCGGGGTTGCTCTGGTAGGCTTCCTTTTCGCGTTCGTGGTGCTTGTCCAGTGCGCCGATGTTGCCGCCTTTCTGCTTTGTCATACGTAGTATTGCGAATGCCATTTTCTCTATCGCTCCTTTCATCTGTGGGCTGGTTTTTTCATACACCCGCTGCGGTGACGGCGTGCCGCCGTAACCCCTGCCTTGCTTTTCCCCGAAAAGCAAACCAGGGTAGCAGCAGGTGTAACACACTAGACTTTGCGAGCAAAGTCAGTGTGGCGGGGCTCTGCCCCTGCACCCCGTCGGTGCCGCTGGCGCGGCACTTTGGTGACGGTGACGGTATTTATACATGCACGGGTGGGCCTGCAATACCGTCACCCGGTGACGATATTTGCCCGGCACCCCCATATGCATTTCAACCGTCACCGTCACCAGCACGGCGGCTATGCCGTCGCACCAGCCGAAAAAGAAATCAGCCGTGCGCTGTTTGTCCGACTGAATTTCACGGCCAGGCCGTGTTTCTTTTCCAGCGTCAGGGCCTGCTCCTTGAGCGTCCTGGTCAGGCCGTTGGGCTTCAAGTCGAGGCCCCCGTCAACGCCCTGTAGGGCCGCTACAAGCTCCGTAGCCGTGCCCGTAAACGTGCCCAAGGCTTGGAGCGCGGCAATGAGCTTTTCATCCTCTTTGGCCGTTTCCCGCGGGAAAGAGATGAAGCGCCAGGTGCTTGCCACGCAGTCGAACTCAAGGAAAAGCTGCATGTCCTCGATGTCGCGGCCCGTGACGTGAAGCTTGGCCTTGTTGTCCGTGCGGCTGTCCTTTTCCTGTGCCTGCCCCGGCTCCGCGCGGGTCGCCACGTATTTCCCCCTGGCGGGGTATCTCTCACGGGATGCGCTATTCTGTTGTGGGGTTGCTGTTGTGTACCTGCCTTTCTTTCAGTAGATTTACCCCTCAACCCTATCCGCTGACTCTTTCGGCGTTTGGCTACTAAAAATTCAAAAAAATTTTTCGGTCTGCTTGCACCAGGTTCACGGGAAGATGGCCTCCGGGGTTGGGGGCGAAAACTATGCCCCTCACTTAATTCCTCACTCAGAGGCCTATTTGTGAAGGGTCGAAAAAAGAAAATTTTTAGTTTTAGCATCGCGAAGCAGGAAAACGGAATATATTGTTAAATAGCCGGCGAATAATAGCCTGCAAATGGAATCACCCGACATCGATAGAGCAAAAGAAAAACCCCGCACCTTCTTCGCCGGAGGATGGCTCCGGGATGGTACGGGGTTGCTATTGAGTTGGAGGGGAAAGACTACATCGGAAGAATATGACGAGTAGCGATACTGCTGACCCAGAATGAAAATGGAGCAGGGAAAGAAGGGAAGAGCCTCATTATTATGACTGCCTTGAAAGTCAAGAAGACTTTTTTCTAGCCTTTTTCACGATTAGCGTCCACATAACGCTCCAGCCTATGGCTATTAGGCATAGAAAGGGTAGTAGAAACAAAAACTGATCTCCGGCAGGGCCCCCTGACCATACATAAATCCACAGCGTGACGATGATTGTCATCACGGTATACATCGCAGGTGCCACCCAAATGAAAATATTGTTGTCACAGAAAATGATGGCGCTTATTATCGGATAGGCAATGGCAATGATGAAGGATAAAAAGCATGACAGCAAAAATAGTGGATAGTTGTGTATCATGGACGGTAATGGAATAAAGACAAGAAGCAGCAGAGTCAGCAGTTGTCTAGGTTTTATTGTTGATTTAGGATTCATTTCGAAAAAGCGTCCTTTCGAGGTAAACCCCCTGCGATCTCATGTATTGCCGTGAGATCGCAGGGGGGCTGGGTATTCTTCAGATTGTTCCACCTACAGTAACATTATAGTAAAACTTATATAAGAATCCGGCTACATCCTGCTGCACTAACTTCATCGGGATTTCGATTGCTGGATCTCTGACTGATGCACTGATATTGTAACATTTCCCGTAATGACTGTAGGAAATGCCAGTGTTTGTCTCGGCTATAGTAGACAAGCTATATGTAGTATACCAACTATAGTATGGTGAAGACGACATTGCATATAGATTTCGTCTATCCTGAGCGTCCGACTCATATTTCCCATGCAAAATTCCTAACGCGATATCAACAGAATAATCCGGTAAACACCTGTCTCCAGTATGCGGTGGTGCGCCAATATCGCTCAGGTAGTGTATTGCCCTTCCTAGATACTCAGCCGCACCTGTCGCACCTGTCCAGTTCCCTTTTTTTCCCTCAGTCACGGCTTTATTGTACCAATAAATGAGGCGGCTTTTCGCGGTGTCCGAGTTAAACCCGTTCCTAAAATAATTTGTTTTATAGTCACCATGGTAAAAATGCCAACTGGCCACATTATACAACAGCCCCTCGTTGTTATCGGGCCAGTCAGCAGCCGTAATTGTTGTCGCTTTCCCTCTTGTTGCAAACCAATTGTAGACGCTTGGCTTGTCATTTTGCAAGATAGTAAAAGCCCTCGCTGTAATCCACTGGTGACCATTTGTACCGGCTTTCCAACGCGATGGTGGAAGCAGTTCTTCAAAGTCAGCTGGAGCACCATCGCCAAACATAACATTTTCACCGTTGGCAATTCTTTCGATGACCGCCTCAATTTCATCATCGGTCATGTTCTCAGGATAAAAATGTTCGTATGGGGTATTATCAGGGACAAAATCATCCGGGATAACAACTGTTGCTTCCATAGGAAGCTCGGTTATTCGCTGTCTGGAATCGAGGCCGTAGTTTAGCTTGTTTAGAATGTCCGCCATGGTCGCATCGCTGATTTGACCATCGGTGCTGTTTGCTCTGCCCTGTGCAATTGTTCCTGAAGAAAACAGCAATAACATAGCCATAACCAGGCAGATGGATCTGAGAAACCTATGCTTTTTCATGGTAGGGATTTCCTTTCTGATTTAAAATTTGGGTTTTCTGGCCACGTTGCGATTTGTGCTTGAATCGTATACACTACAGGAATTGCCGCCCACTCATTCTACTAGCCTTCACCTTGCCTTTCCGCCTTTCGGCATTACTCAGTACGCCACAACACTGCTATACCCGGTCACAGTCTCTGAAGCGCTCCCGGCATAAGCCTTATACTCTGCCCGCACCCGATACTGGTAGCCTTTGGTGATTGCCTTTTTCATGGTATACATGCCGGTAAAGCTGTTGAAAGTCTGCTTTGGGTCGCTTGCGTAAGTTGTCCAAGTGCTGCTACTCGCAAGTTTGCGTTCCAAATATAGGGTGATTTCCACCTTGGTTGTGGTGCCTTTGTAGCCAACGACAGAGCCTGTGCAAGATGCTTGTCCACCGCTGACGCTGATGCTTGTAGTAGCCGTCATGATGTAGGACAAACGAAGCGGTGGGGGCTCATCATCCCGCCTCGCCTCATCGGTGGCAAAGGCTATAACAAGCCCCGCTCCGCCCATACACAGCACCAGAGCTAAACTTAGGATTGCAAAACATATCTTCTTCATAAAATCAGCCTCCATTCGATTTTGTGGCGGAGGGCACCTTATTTACCCTCTCACTACTAATAACTGAAAACAGAGGCTGTTGGTCACATGGTCTAGAAAAATATTTTATCTGTTGCGCATGGATTCTGCCATGCGAAGCAAGTCATCTTTGTTCAACAGCCCGGAAAGCGAAAAGCCGTATTGACCATCGTTCCAAAGAAGCGTCCACATTCCTTTATTTCGACAAAGAACCGCTTCTTGGTTATGAACTATCGCTGGCTGTGTTTCAGTACCCTCCGTATCAAGAATCATTCCGGACGCTATGGTGTGTTGTTGAAAAACAAGCATGTCATCGTCTTTGAAATAATAGCTGATGCGCACTGTGTCGGATAGCGCCACTGCTTCATCGTCCAACACATACCCCTCTGGTAGCCAGGCGGGTTCATAGATTGCCTCTAGAGTGACGGGCGGCATCTGTTCATCTTCGCCGCTATTGAAAAAGACGGCGGAGAACTTTTCATAGACCTCAATGAAGAACCGCACCACAGGCTCTCGCAAGGCCGAAACACTGAACACCATGGTAATCAAAAGGATAATGGCAGCGGCCAGTCCAAGCAGGGCTTTCTTCATGTTCGTATTGACAAAGCGGTAATATGGCTTGCTCTGAACTTGGATGAGTCGATTCCATTTATCTTCAAACGCAGATGAAAATGGAAATGAATCATTGGGGATTTGCTTAATCCGCCGTTCCATGTCCTCCCTAAGCACATCAAGGATTATGGGGTTCATAGTTATGAAGTCCTTTTTCATTTTACATCATCTCCTTCCAGCAAGGCACGTAATTTTACTCTCGCTCTCACCAATCGCATTTTCACTGCGCTGGGCGACAAATCAAGCGATTTCGCTATCTCGTTGATGGACAAGCCCACGCGATATGAAAGGTACAGCACGTCTCGGTAGATTTCATCCAATTGGTCGATGGCCTCCTGCACCTCGTCATGTTCCAGCATCATACTAATTGGTTCAGCTTCGACTACGCCGCCCATCGTAAAGCGTTCATCAAACGAGACCTCGGCATTTTTCTTCCGCTCATTGTACATATCTATCGCGGTATGCTTTACTATAATAACCAAATAATCCCGCATTTGGTCACATGTAAAATCATGAAATTTTTTGATTTTGTGAATCATCTTCAAGAAAGCCTCGTTGACCGCATCCTCGGCCAAGTAATTGTCGCGTAGGATACCCCAAGCCAGCCTGGCCATTCTGTCTCTATTAGCTTCATACAATTCAGCGAACTTTAGCTTCTCTTCGTGGCTTTCCAGCATGGAAAGAAAAAATAGCAGCAACCTAGCGCCTCCTTTCATCGTCATGTCTATAGTGTAACGGTTCAGAGGCTTGCTGTCAAGAGCAAGTGAATAGACTGTCCGCTTAGCCTGACCGACCTCCCGCGGCCGCCACGGGCAGTCCAGGTCGTGCATAGCCTTAATCAGGTCTTGGACGTTGGTGCCCGCGCCCATCTTGGCTGTAGAACCCAGCAAAACACGTACCGCGCCCGTGCGCACCCGCCCGAACAGCGCCTGCTTCTGCGCTTCGTTTTTGGCCTCATGGATGAACGCAATTTCATCGGAGGGAACACCCCGCAGCAGCAGTTTCTCCTTGACATCGTGGTAAACATCGAATTCAATGCCATCCTTTGGGGTAGACAGATCAATGAATCCCAACTGCGTCAGGCGCTTTGCGGCGGTGTCCTGCCAGATACGGAACATATTCTCTACGCACAGGTTCACCTTACTCCCCGGCACATCCGGCAATAGCGGGTTGACCAAGCGCTGGTCTAACGCCAGCTTGCGCCCGTCGTTGGTCACAAGCAGCATGTTGTCCTCCGTAGGGGCAACCTCGCGCTTCCGGATTCTGTCCGCTCGTGCGGCCAGGCCCTGCACCATGGCTTGCTGATGCTCGCTGGGCTTGGCAGCTACAACATGATAATTCACCTTTGGCGTGGGCAAGTTGAGCATATCCGCGGTCTGGATGTCCGCGACTTCCCTGAACATGGCCATCAGTTCGGGCAGGTTGTAGAACTTGGCGAAGCGTGTTTTCATGCGGAAGCCCGTGCCCTCCGGGGCCAGCTCCATGGCCGTCACCGTTTCGCCAAAGGTGCTGGCCCAGCAATCGAAATGTTCTAGGCCACGCTCTACCAGCGCGTCGTATTGCAGGTAGCGCTGCATGGTGTACATTTCCGCCATGGTGTTGCTGATGGGCGTACCCGTGGCAAACACCACGCCGCGCCTGCCTGTAAGCTGATCCAAATAGCGTGTCTTCATGAACAGGTCGCTGGCCTTCTGCGCGTCGCTCTGGCCGATGCCCGCGACATTGCGCATCTTGGTGACGATCATCAAATTTTTGAACAGATCCGCCTCGTCAATGAACAGCAAATCCACGCCCAATTCCTCGAAGGTCAACATATCGTCCTTGCGCTCCTGATCATTGAGCTTCTGGATTTTCGTTTGGAGGGACTTGCGTATTCGTTCCATCTGCTTTACCGTCACGCGCTCGCCGTCTTGCCATTTCATATCAGCGATGCCGTCGGCGAGGTCTTCCACCTGCTGCTGTAAAAAGTCCTTCTGCCATTCCACGGACATGGCCAACTTCTCGAACTGCGAGTGCGCCATAACGATGCCGTCGTAGTCCCCCGTGGCGATGCGGGCGCAGAATTTACGGCGGTTCTGCTTCTCGAAGTCATGGGCCGTCACCATGAGCACATTGGCGCTGGGGTATAGTTGCAGGAACTCGGATGAAAACTGCCCCACGATGTTGTTGGGGACGACAAACAGCGCCTTGTGGCTCAGCCCCAGGCGCTTGCTCTCCATCGCCGCCGCGATCATGGTATAGGTTTTGCCCGCGCCCACCACGTGCCCAAGCAGCGTATTGCCGCCGTAGAGATGCCGGGCCACGCCGTTCCTTTGGTGCGTCTCCATCGCGATCTCAGGGTTCATGCCCACGAACTGGATGTGGCTGCCGTCGTACTCGCGGGGCCGCGTGGAGTTGTATCGCGAGTTATATATCCGGCACAGCCGCTCGCGGCGGTCAGGGTCGTCCCAAACCCAATCCAGGAACTTGGCCTTGATGATCTCCTGCTTCCCCTGCGCGATGGCGGTTTCCTGTGGATTCAGGACGCGCTTTTCCTTTTCGCCGTCATATACCGTATCGAACACCTTCACCGTGCGCAGGTTCAGGGTCTGCTCTATAATGTGGTAAGCGCTGATACGATCCGTGCCGTAGGTGAGGCGGGCCGCGATGCTGTTTTTTTCCACGCTCTTGCCCGTGATGTTCCATTCGGCGGTGTATTGCGAATAGTGTACCTGTACCTCCCGTTTCGCCCAATAGCCGGGTTCCAGCAGTTCAAATATGAAGTCCTGCACCACGTCGGTCGGCACCCACGTGGCCCCCAGGCGCACGGAGATTTCAGCGGCGGTGAGGTCTTTCGGCTGCGCGGCTTCCAAGGCGCGGACGTTGACTTCCAGCTCCGGCAAAACGGCGGCCGCCGCCCTCGCCTCATCCAGTTTCTTGCGCACGTTCCCGGAGAGGTACTCGTCCGCGGTGACATAAGCTTTGTCCTGCGATTCGGCGCTGCCTATATTGAGGAAGATCACCCCCTCCAGGTCGGCGATCAACCGCTCGCGGCTCAGCCCGGAAAGCTGCTCCATGAACCCCAAATCCACCCGCGCTTTTTCGGCCATGGAAACCGTCAGGGCTTCGGCGGCGGTATCTACGTGCGTGATGGGCGCGTAGGGCCGGATGGTGCGCTTGCTGAACATGTCAGCCTTGGCCTTGAGGTTCCTGTCCTCGTCCAGGTGTTCGAGGGAACACAGCAAGGGGTAGCTGCCGTCGTCGCGGAACACAGCGGCGTTGGCGCGGTCATTAAGCAGGCCGTACTTTGCCGTATAAGCGTCATACAGCTGATTCAACCGGGCCTGTTCTCGCTGGATTATCTCGTCCGGCGCATTCTCCGTCTGCCACTCAATCAAGCGCCTGGTGCAGTCACGGATGTCGATCATGCCCTTGACACGGCTGCGGGCCGTGGCAGAAAGCTCCTGCGGCAGCATGATGGAGTTTTCGCGGAAATACACACTGCCTTTATATATTGTATAGGAAAAGTTGCGCACGGATGGGTCGGCGGGGATGGCTCCTTCCTGTTCCTGCTGGTCGTCCCGTTCGTAGTCCGCGATTTCGCCGTGGATATTCTGTATGGCCTCGTCCAGCAGGTCGGCCAGGTCGCGCTCAGGGAGGGGGGTGCAAGTGGTGTCGTGACCGTATTGCGTACTCTCGGTCGTCATGGTGCCCAGGATCATGTCCGGGTTCTCGGCAAAATAGCTGTTGACAGTAATACCATTTTCGGTTTGCCCAAGATGCACCCAATCCGGCTCGATCTCAATTGCCCGGTCGCGCTTCTGCAAAAAGATGATGTCCGTGGTGACTTCCGTGCCCGCATTGGCCTTAAATGCCGTGTTGGGCAGGCGTATGGCTCCCAGCAGCTCCGCGCGCTGGGCGATATATTTGCGGATAGCAGGGTCTTTCTTGTCCAGGGTATACTTTGACGTGATAAACGCCACAACGCCGCCGGGCCGCACCTTGTCCAGGGTCTTGGCGAAAAAATAGTCATGGATGCTAAATTTGTACTTGTCGTAGCGGCGGTCGGCCACGGAATACTCCCCGAAAGGTACGTTGCCAACGGCGAGGTCAAAGAAGCTGTCGGGCAGTTCTGTCGATTCAAAGCCCTCAATGGCGATGTTCACGTTCTGATAGAGCTGTCGTGCGATGCGGCCCGTGATGGGGTCAAGCTCTATGCCGTACAGCTTGCTGACTGCCATGATCTCGGGCACCAGGCCGAAGAAATTACCGATGCCGCAGGATGGCTCCAGCACGTTGCCTTGCGTGAACCCCATGTTCTCAATGGCCTTGTAGATGGCCTTGATGACCGTCGGGCTGGTGTAGTGGGCATTGAGGGTGCTGGCGCGGGCGGTGGTGTATTCCTCCGGGGCAAGCAGGGCCTGTAGCTCCTGATACTCCCCGGCCCACTGCGCGTTGTCCGGGTCGAACGCCTGGGGCAGGCCGCCCCAACCAACGTAGCGGGACAAAATCTCCTGTTCCGCTGGTGTAGCCAGCTTGCCTTCTTCGTCGAGGGATTTCAGGTAAAGGATCGCTTTTATGTTGGCTTCATATTTTGCTTTGGCCCCGCCGTGGCCCAGGGCACCGTCCGTGATGCGGAAGTTACGGCGAACAGCATCTGGATTATCCTGTTGCAGGCGGACGGAGCGGAGCTGCCTATTACGGTCGTCGCCCATGAGCAACGCGTCAAACCGCTGGAACCCCTCCCTGCGCGAAGTACCGTCCGCGCCGCGCAGCATGACGATTCCGTGAATATCGTCATGCGTGGAAATGCTTGCTATTTGCAACGGTGTACCATCAATATATACATCGTCCCCAACGCGATACCAATCATGCGCATTGCTTTCATGTGTGGGTGTTTCTTTCGCGTCGGCCACTGGGTCGTACATCCGTAGAAAATCAAGCGATTCACGCCTGAAAATCGGGAAGCCCGTGCCGTTCTCGAATGTCACATCCCGCAGGCTGACGCTGTTGCCCTCAACGGTGTCCACCTCAAAGCGCCGCCCGTCGATTTCATAGCGGTCGCCCAGCTTGGGCAGCGCGGGAGCAGGCACAACCGTAGTGTCCTGCTCCTGTACGGTGTCCTGTTGTTGGATATATACCGGCGACATTACCCAATCGGTATGTGTGATCCCGCATAAACCGTCATCGCTGAACGTGATAATTTCATCGCGATCTTCTGCCAGCGCCTCTGTGTTATCAGGGAACAGCAGATAAATTGGATGCCCTGTGTCATACATCTCAACAGCTCGCTGTGCTGAAAGCGGATACATGTCATCTTCGGTATAGCCGTACTTGTCACGTTCATCGGCAGTGATTGAGGGGTCGGGAACGGTTTCTGTCGTTTGCGGCTTTGCAGGTAAAACAATCCCGTGTTCCCGCGCGTACCGCTCTGCCAGTGTCACCTCGCCGTTGATTAGCCGGACGCTGTCATCTTCTGCGTAGACCAATTCCAGTTCGTCGTCTGCGTAGCGCACGTGCATCACATCGCGGCGGTAGCCCTGGCTACGGATGTTACGGAACCACTGTGCCGTGAAAGCATTTAGCTGGTGCTCCAACGCGTGATTGTAGATGCCGTCAAAGCGCTCCACCCGTTGATACATATTCAAGCCGTCCTGCTGGTACGTTCGGGCTGAGAGGGTTGCGGCCTCACGGTCAAAGACGAATGTCATATCCGGGTCGGCCATCAGGTCACCGTTTTGTTCGTAGTTATGAGCAAAAGACAAGCGGTTGTCATCCAACAGGTCAATGGAGAGCGGCATCATTCCCGCGCCCGATTGAAAACGCAGATAGGTCGCCTCGCCACTGAGTATTTCGGGGGCAAGCTCGTTGAGGAAGCGGAAGTTGCGCTGCTCGGTGGTGGCGCGTTTGGTGGGGGGCTTTAGAACACGCTGTATCTCCCGCTTTGTCTGCGTGTATGTCCTGTCGAAAACATAATCACACATACGCTCCCGGAAGCCGGGCGTATCATGGAACAGCTTGTAAAGCTCCATATCTTCCGTGCCGAGGTGCAGCGCCGCGCGATCTACCGCAGCGTCGCATTCGATGCGGGCATTTTCAGCGTCAGCGTTTGTGTAAGCGTTGAGGTAGGGCTCATCACGCAGCACCCGTTGTATGAACAGAATGGAATACTCGTTGAACGCGTCGTCCACGGTGCGTTCAGACGTGTCGGTTTCGGGGTTCTGCTCCGGCAGGGGCCGCTTCGCCCATTCCGGCGCGTCTCGGTCAAACTCATGCTGCTCCAACTGGTTACGGCTGTCCACCACCACGTCTTGGAAAGTGTTCTGAAACAAATCCTCGGCAAGCCAGTTATGGAATTCTGGCAGTCGAAGGGCATCGTCAAGACCGGGGTAGGTTTCAGCGTCCAAAGAGGCAGTGAAAACCCAATCGTGTACCAGTTCATGGGCAACCTCCGCATAGCTGTCGTTGTCGCGTAGATAGGGGTATATATCGCTGGCGCGAAGATCATCCAACAGCAGCGGAAGGTATTGCTGGTATAGTTCGCGGGGCGTTTCGGGAGCAAGCGCTCGTTCGGGTTCTTCCTCTACCGGCACCTTCAAATGATCGTTCCGCGCGTCCTGCCACAAGCGCCGCTCGAACTCATCCCGCGAAAGCTCGTCATTGAGCAGAGGGAAGCGCGGGTTGTACAGGCTGACCGTAGTTTCGCCCACGGCGGCAACCTCGTAGCCCTGCGCACCGAGATACACCTGATCCCCCACAGCGTAGCGGAACTCCATGGGCGTTTCTTCTTCTGCGGGTTCCGGCTCCGGCGCGGACGCGGACTGCCGCCGCTCCGCGAGCTGTGCAAGGTAGGCGGGCAACTGCTCCTTTTCGGCGAGGGTAAGGTAACGGTCGGCTGCAATCAGTTGGGCCACACGCTTTGCGACCATGGGCCATGATAGCGTAACCGCCACGTCCGGCTCCATGATGCTGCCATGCGAAACATGAACGCCTTTTTCGTTAAAGCTCTCATTTTTCTCATCGCTGTAGCTGCCGAGAAAGCCATAGTGATGCTTCAGGAACGCGGCTTGCTCCTGTGGCGTATGCGGCTGAGAAAAGTATTCGTAGATTGTGAATTTACCGCCACTCACACCTCCATGACGCAACGTAACATCCACTTCGTCCTGTGAGATAAACATCCGTGGCGGGTGGTATGTGAAATCCGGCGCGGTTTCAAAGCGCGTGTGCGGCGCTTGTACGTCCTCAATCTTCCGCAGCACGTCCTCCGGCTTATAGTGCTGATGCCGCAGAACACCACGGTCTTGCGCATATGCAGCAGCGAACAGTTCCAGGGAAGCCGCAATCTCCGCGTGGGCGGCGGGGTTTTTCAGCATCCCGGCAAGCCGCGCGGTACTGTCAGGGAAGCCGCCCTTGAACACTTCATCGTCCATGAGCAGGGTTCGGCTCTCAATCAAAGCCTGGTGCAAGTTCCAGAGATACTCCGCAGCCGCAAGCGCTTCATGGTCAAAGGCTTGATCCAGGATGTTTTGCGGCAAAAACTCGCCCCGGTGCAGCATATTGGACAGCGTAATGGCCACGAAGTCCCAAGGATAGAGGGTCGCGTTGGTCACGTTATCCGCATTGTTTGACAGGACGCTATCGCCCCAACCAACGAGAAAGCCGTCCGGCACATAGCCCACAGCAATCTGCCCCTCCGGGAACACATAACCGCGATAACCCTCACGAAACTCATGCTGAAGAAAAGCGATGCTTTCCTCCCGTGTGTGCTCTACCGAAAAGTGAGAAATAATGCGCAGTTGGCTTCCGCGCCGCTCCCCACCCTGTCGCAGGATTTGCCGGAATATCTCGAAGTTTTCCGGCACGTCCAAAGAAAAAGACCAGCCCCGGTAGGACTGGCCGTTTTCGATATTCGCCATCTGCTGTTCTTGGGAGGGAAAAAGGCTTAACTGTAGATCAGTTCCTGCCTCACCAGTTCCTCCGCGCTGTGCTTTGCCGCGTTCACCAGGCCCACCCAGGCCATCTGGTCGTTGGCTTTCAGTTCCTCCGTCGCGCCCTTGGCCTCGGCCATCTGCCGCGTTAGCAGATCGAACCGTACCGCCGCCGTCTCCTGCATTTCCAGCAGGTGCGGCCAGAGTGTGAGCTGCGTCATCATGTGCATGTACAACGCGCTCTTGTGATTCCGCAGATAATTCTGCCGCGCCCGGCCCCAGCGGTTCAGTTCGCCCTCGGGCTGCGGGGGCAGGCCCAGGTCGGGCACCAGATAATCGCCCGCTTGCGTGTAAGTCAGGTTGCTCATGTTCATCCGCCCTTTCTTCTGCTGGTATAGTTTGAGTATACAGTGGTTGCGCGTCATTTGCAAATGTGCGAATTGTATTTTTTTGCAGCGGCAGCACTACGACGGCGATCTCCCGCAGGCCCATCTCGGCGATGTCGCTTGTGGCCGCGCCCAACAGGTTCACCAATGCGGGAGTATTGAATTGGTCAATCCAGCTCATGTCGAGCGGGTCAGTATCCACGCCGCAACGGGACAGCATCATATATGTCACGCTGCACAGTACCGCTTGACGGAACAGGGACGGGTCAAAGGATTCGTCCAGGCTGGCCAACTGCTCGGCATAGTCGGGCAGATTGTCCTCTACCAGCGCCGATGCCGCGTTCACCAGTGCGTCCGCGAAGGTGTTTATTTCCGTTTCCTCGCCGGACGGCCCATGGCTGTTCCTGAGCGTTTCCATCACGTCCGGCACGACTACCGGCGTGATCTCCCACAGGGGCACGGGCAGGGAAAATGCAAACAAGGATTCATGGGTGTCGGCGATGTCGAAATAGTATTTCAACCGGGGCTTGGCGGTGGAGCGGTCGAACACGGCGATGCCCGTGCTGCCCCGGTTCACCCAACGGCCAAAGTGCTCATTCCAGCGCTCTATTTCAAGCACAGCGGTCGCATCCGGGCGTTGGGCGTATACCAGGAGCTGCTCGTCGAAGGGCAATTTGTAATTCCGGGCGGCGGCCTGTAGAAAGGCCGTCCACTCTGCGGGGGACTGCGTGACGTATTCAAGCTGATAATTGTAGGCATCCTTGATGATTTGCAGTTTGCTTGCCATCAGCGATCCTCCCTGTTTTTCGGCTTTTGTGGACTGGATTCTCGCGGGCTGCCGTTCTGGTCATAGTTCCACGGCTTCGCGCCAGACGTATCCCAGCCTTGCGTGGCCCCTGCGAGCATGGCGGCTTCCTGCTGCCGTGAAACTCCCATTTTCTGATTTTGTTCATCAACCATTTGCCGATTGACTGCAGGGTCTGCGGAAGATTTTGGCCAGACCAGATAGCCCGCCTTGCCTTGCATGATATAGATCACCTCGCCTGTACTCGGCAAAGTGCTTACGCAACCGAAGGGCAGCTCATGTTTTCCCGCCAGTTCGGGCAGCAGG
>WQTL01000496.1 GCA_009786275.1 Bacillota bacterium
CCCCCCGGCCTGCGGGCCACCCCCCTCGCGACGAGGGGGGCTGGGGATTTATCGAAAGCGTCTTCGTACTGCTTTGTCAATTTCGCGGCATACACGCTCAAACTGATGGTCTACTTCATCATTTGGGAAACGCAACACCTCGTATTCACGGGCTCGCAGATATGCATCGCGTTCCCGGCCATATTCCAGTTGAGCCTGCTCCGAGTGATGACGACCGTCCAGCTCTACAACTATTTTTGCTTTGGGGCAGCAAAAGTCGGCGATGTACTCCCAAATAATGAACTGTCGGTGAAACCGAACAGGATACATGCGCAGGTAATCATACCAAAGATGGTTCTCCTGCTTTGTTGCGTTCTTGCGCATTTCACGCGCTCGCGGTGTAAGGCGAGAGTCTTTTTTATACAGATTTTCTTCCATGGTTGCGCCCTTTCAGTTTTCGCGGAGCGACGTCTCTTGCTCCAAGCCCCCTTCGCTTGCGAGGGGGGTGGTCGCCTCGGGCGACCGGGGGGTGTCGTCCCGCACCCCCGCCATCATCAGCCCCAGCTGTTCCTTCGTGCTCTCTTTGGCTTGGACAATTCCCATGCACTCCCCCCGGCATAGCACCAGGATCCTGTCGCACAGCTCCAGCAGCACGTCCAGGTCCTCGCCGATGAACAGGATGCCCACGCCGCGCTCCTTCTGCCGGTTGAGCAAATCGTAAATCGTGAAGGACGAATGGGTATCCAGGCCGCGCACGGCGTAGGCCGTGATGAGCAGCCGCGGGCCGGACTCGATCTCCCGCCCAAGCAGCACCTTCTGCACGTTCCCGCCCGAGAGCTGGCGCACCGGCGTGTTCGGCCCGGGGGTGGAGATGCCGAGCTGTTCGATGAGCTTCAGGGCCATGGCCTTCGCCCCCGCGCTCTCCAGCAGGGGGCCGCGCCCGCCCCGGTAGGTCTTGAGCAGCATGTTGTTGGTGATATCCATGGAAGCCACCAGCCCCATCCCCAGGCGGTCCTCGGGGATGAAGCTCATGGATATGCCGCGCTTGATGATGTCCGCCGGGGACAGGCCGACGATGTTTTCCCCCTGGAAGAGGATTTCCCCGCTTTCGGCCTTCGCCAGCCCCGCGACGGCCTCGCACAGCTCCTTCTGCCCGCCGCCCGCGATGCCCGCTACGCCCAGGAGCTCGCCGCCGCGCAGGGTGAAACTCAAATCCCGCAGGGCATAGGTATCGCCGTTTTTCACGCACAGGGAACGCACGTCCAGCAGCGGCTCCCCGCCGGGCAGGGGTTCGGGCCGCTCGATGCGCAGCTCCACCGGCCGGCCGACCATGAGCTCCGTGAGCTGTTTCGCGTTCGTTTCGCAAGTCCGCACGGCGGCTACGCTCTTGCCCCGGCGCAGCACCGTGACCCTGTCGCTGATATCGAGCACCTCGCTGAGCTTGTGGGTGATGATAATTACCGCGCAGCCGTTCGCCCTCATGCGGCGCAGCATGGCGAACAGGGCCTCGCTCTCCTGCGGGGTGAGCACCGCCGTGGGTTCGTCGAGGATGAGGATATCCGCGCCGCGGTAGAGCAGCTTGAGAATCTCCACGCACTGCTTCTCGCTCACCGACATGGCGTGCACGCGCTTATCCGGGGGCACGCGCAGGCCGTACTCCTCCTGCAATTCCTGCAAGCGCTGCATGCTTGCGCGGGCGGATTGGCCGCCGGGGCCGCCCATCTGGATATTTTCCCGGGCCGTGAACGCCTCGACCAGTTTAAAATGCTGGTGCACCATGCCGATGCCCAGCTTCTGCGCGTCCCGGGGGGAGGCGATGTGCACAACCTTGCCGCGTACGTAAATATGCCCGGCGTCCGGCTGGTAGATGCCGGAGAGCATGTTCACCAGGGTGGTTTTGCCGGAGCCGTTTTCGCCCAGCAGCGCGAGGATCTCGCCGAAGCGCAGCTCCAGGCCGATGCCGTCGTTGGCGGCCACGGCGCCGAAGCGCTTGCGGATACCGGAAAGGCGGATAGCAGAGTCCATAAATGGCCTCCAGATGTTAGATACTAGATATTAGATATTAGACATTAGACGTCAGACGCTGAGCCAAACAGCATTGTCTAACGTCTAAAATCTAAAGTCTAAAATCTAAAGAAGGCTTACGCCCTTGATGTAGTAGTTGATCTTGCCGGTGATCTCCTCGTCGCTCAGCGCGTGGCCGATCACGGTGCCGTCGGCCTTGGCGAGCCCCGTATCGAAGACGATCAGGCTGCCGTCGACGATCTTCGCCCTGGCCGCGTTGACGGCCTCCGCCGTGCCGGGGGCGACGGCCTTGTCGTTGAGCGGGGAGATGTCCACCAGGCCCTCCGCCATGCCGCCGAAGTAGTTTTCGGGCGTCCACTCGCCGTTGACGACGGCCTTCACGGCGGCGGTGTAGTAGGCGCCCCAGTTCCAGATGGGGGCGCACAGGTGGGCGGCGGGGGCGAACTCGGTCATGTCGGAGTTATAGCCGCAGCCGAAGACCTCGTTCTCCTGCGCCTTGAGCTGGGGGCCGTTGGTGTCGCAGTGCTGGCCGATGACGTAGCAGCCGGCGTCGATGAGGGCCTGGGCGGCGGCGGCCTCGGCCTCCGGGGCGAACCAGGAGCCCGTGACCTTCACCTTTACCTGCGCTTCGGGGTAGACGCTTTGAATCCCCAGCGCCCAGGCGTTGATGCCGCCCGTGACCTCGCTGTTGGCGGAATCCATCGCGGCCACGTAGCCGGCCAGGGGCTTTTCGGCCTCCAGCATTTTCAGGCCCGCGGCGATGCCCGCGAGGTACCGCGCCTGGTAGATGCGTCCGAAGTAGTTGTTGAAGTTCGTGCCGTTGCTCTTGAAGCCCGAGCAGTGCGAGAAGATGATGTCGGGGTACTGCTCCGCGAATTTCGCCATGGAGTCCATATAGTTGTAGCTGGTGGCGAAGATGATGTCGCAGCCCGCATCCACCAGCTCCTGCAGGGCGGTCTGCGTGGCGGTGACGTTCTGGTCGTCGATGCTGTCCTTGACGACCAGCTGGTCGCTGCCCAGGCCCAGGGCGGTGGCCATCTCCATAAAGCCCTTGTGGTGCGCGTAGGTGTAGCCTGAGGTGTCCTCGATACTGGTGATGTGTATGATACCTACGGTCAGTTTGCCGCCGCCGTCGGCGCCGCAGGCGGCCAGGCCCAGAAGCAGGGCCGCCGCCAGCAGGGCGGCCAGGAGTTTCGCGTGCTTTTTCATGTGTGTCCTCCCTTGATAGATGTTAGATGTTAGATGCTAGATGTTAGATGCTAGACGCACAGGCTTCGCTTTCACCGTCTAATATCTAATATCTAAAATCTAATGTCTAAATTCCAGCGGATTCATCGAATCAATGATCGCCAGCGATTCCAGATGAATCCCCTCCGCGCGCAACTGCGCGCCGCCCGGCTGGAAGCCCTTTTCAATGGCGACGCCCACGCCAAGCAATTGTGCTTCTGCCTGCGAGAGGAGCTCCCGCAGGCCGCGCACGGCCGCGCCGTGGGCCAGAAAGTCGTCGATGATCAGCACCCGGTCGTCCGGGCGCAAAAAGCGCTTCGCCACCGAGATGTTCGTCAGGCTGTCCTTGGTGAAGGAGCGGATCACGGCGGACCAGGTCTCGCTGTCGAGGGTCTTATTTGTCAGGCCTTTTTTCGCGAAGAGCACGGGCACGCCGAACCGCGCCGCCGCCGCGCACGCGATGGCGATGCCGCTGGCCTCCACGGTGAGGATTTTCGTGACCTCGCCGCGCCGCGCCCCGAACAGGCGGTGGAACTCCCGCCCCATGGCGTCCAGCAGCGCCGTATCGATCAGGTGGTTGAGGAACATGTCCACGCGCAGCACATCCGGGGCCGGCACCAGGGCCTCCCGCGCGATACGCTCCTCCAGCAGCCGCAAAACAAATGCCTCCCCCAACAACTTGTCCTGTATTCTTTACCATTATAAAGGATTATTCGGCAAAATGCAAGAGGGGAGCGAAAATTTTGGGGTGCGGGGATATGGAGCGAAAATTTTGGGGTGTGGGGACAACAAAAACCCCGCCCGGTTACCCGGGCAGGGTGAAAAGTTGATTATGATTGCTGCGCTAGCCCGCGAACACGCTCTCCGTCACGCGCTCGCACGAGGCAGGGGAATACGTCCAGCGGTCGATATGGTCGCCTTCCACGAAGTACTTCAGCTGCTTCACGGGATAGTCCGCGGGGAAGGAATCCACGATGATGAGTTTGATTTTCATGCGCTCGGGCAAAATACTCTTGATGTACACCGAGGCGTGGTAGCCGTCGGATACCTCCTCGCTGAACTCCGCCAGCCCCGCCAGGTTTGGGGTGAGTTCCACGAACACGCCGTATTTCTCCACCGAGCGCACGATGCCGGGCACGGTCTCGCCGGGGGCGAAGAGGTTGGCGTTCTCCTCCCAGGTGCCCAGCAGCTCCTTGTGGGACAGCAGCAGGCGGCCCTGGTCGTCGCGGCCCTTGACGATGGCGCGGATCATCTGGCCGGCCGTGAAGCGCGCGTTGGGGTGCGGGATGCGCGAAACGGAGATCGCGTCGATGGGCAGCAGGGCGCTGACCCCCGCACCGACGTCCGCGAACACGCCGAAATTCTCCATATGGCTCACCCGGGCGTCGATGATATCCCCGGGCCGCAGGCGGTTGATATAGTTTTCCGTGCAGTCGCGCTGCACGCCCACGCGGCTGAGAATGGCGTACACATCGCCGTTATCCTTGATATCGAAGCCTGTCACGCGCACCATCACGGGCTTGTTGACGCGCGAAATCAGCGCGATGTCCCGCACTTCCCCTTCCGCGATGCCCAGCGCGCCCTCCAGCCGCGGGATGATGCCCTGCATGGCGCCGAGGTCCACGTGCAGGTTATGTTCGTTGTCGCACAGCAGCACGCGCCCTTCGAGCACCGCGCCTGAAGCCTGCGCCTCCCGAATGCCCGCCTGCGAGGACAGATAGCGCTGGTTTTCCTGGGACCCCAGCAGCTGGCCCTCTGGTGGGAAGATAATCATAGACTTCATTCCTTTCCCTTTCGGCTTTTTTACTCCCCCATATTTGTATGGCCGAAGGTGATGTATTATTCTCCACGGCGCCGGTTTTTTCTTTTGACATTCCGTGGGGCATATGGTATAATTGCCCTGTTCCGGCGGTTTGTCAATACATCCCCACAATGCGGATCCCAGTTTTACGCACAAAAGCGGCACATTTGGCGCGGCGGCCGTGCTGCAATCAACTGAAAGTGTAGCTCAATAAATTGTGAAAAATCTCTACACTTGCACAAGATATGAATCTTCAACAATATACTACCATAAGTTTATCCGCCAGTCAACCCTAAAATAGGAAATATTGCATTTTTTTAAAAAAATATTACGGCGGCGAAGCATACGGCGCCGTGCCCGCGGAGGTAATTGCGATGTTGGAAAAATTGCAGGAGGTGGAGCGGCGCTGGGAGCAGCTGCAGGCGCAGCTGTGCGCGCCGGAGATCCTGGCGGACCTTGCGCGCTACCGCGACGCGATGCGCGAAAGCAAGCGCCTGGAACCCGTAATTGAGACATTTCAGCGCCATAAGGCGGCCCTGCGGCAGGAGACCGAGGCCAAAGAGCTGCTCCGCGACAGCGACCCAGAGCTGCGCGCCCTGGCGCAGGAGGAGCTGGAGCAGGCCAAACGCCAGGCAGAGGAATCCTGGGAGGCGCTGAAGGTCCTGCTGCTCCCGCGCGACCCCAACGATGACCGCAGCGTCATCGTGGAGATACGCGGCGGCGCGGGCGGGGAGGAGGCCTCGCTGTTCGCGGGGGTGCTGCTGCGCATGTACGCCATGTACGCCGAGACCAAGGGCTGGCGGGCCGAGACGATTTACGCCAACGAAACGGAGCTGGGCGGCTACAAGGAGGTCAGCTTCACCATCGAGGGCGACGGGGCCTATTCCAGGCTGAAGTTCGAAAGCGGCGTGCACCGCGTGCAGCGCGTGCCCGAGACCGAGAGCCAGGGGCGCATCCACACCTCCACCGTCACCGTGGCCGTGCTGCCCGAGGCCGAGGAGGTGGACGTGGAGATCAACCCCGCCGATTTGCAGATCGACACCTTCCGGGCCAGCGGCGCAGGGGGCCAGCACATCAACAAGACCGATTCGGCCATCAGAATTACGCACCTGCCCACGGGCACGGTCGTCGAGTGCCAGGACGAGCGCAGCCAGCACAAGAACAAGGACAAGGCCATGAAGGTGCTGCGCAGCCGCATCCTCCAGGCCGAGCAGGACAGGCAGTCCGCCGCCATCGCGGGCGAACGGCGCGCCCAGGTTGGCACCGGCGACCGCAGCGAGCGCATCCGCACCTACAACTACCCCCAGGGCCGCGTGAGCGACCACCGCATCGGCCTGACCCTGTACAAGATCGAGGCGATTTTGAACGGCGATCTGGACGAGATCGTCGACGCGCTGATTACGGCGGATACGGCGGAAAAACTGAAATCAAATGCGGAATAAGAATGCAGAAATGATTTTGATTTTGTGCGGGAGACGCACTGCCGTGCGTCTCTACTACTAAAGAATGCTGAACGATTATGACCACACTTCGCCTCAACGCCTCCATCCCCGCCGACATCGCCCGTGCCGCCGCCCTGCTGCGCGCCGGCGAGCTCGTCGCCATGCCCACCGAGACCGTCTACGGCCTTGCTGCCAACGCCCTGGCCCCCGCCGCCGTGGCGAAGATTTTCGCCGCCAAGGGCCGCCCGCAGGATAACCCCCTCATCGTGCACGTGGCGGAGGCCTCGCAGGCC
This sequence comes from Bacillota bacterium, assembly GCA_009786275.1. Classification (GTDB taxonomy): domain Bacteria; phylum Bacillota; class Clostridia; order Oscillospirales; family Acutalibacteraceae; genus WRMQ01. The sequence goes on from WQTL01000496.1 coordinate 6,768, forward strand.
CTGCCGCTCGTAAAGGCATTCCCCTTTACAGCGCAGCGCCTCGCCGACGCGTTTTGGCCCGGCCCCTTGACTTTCATACTTCAGCGTGAAGGGCATGTTCCCAAAATTGTCAGCGCGGGGTTAAGTACCTTGGCTTTACGCGTGCCCGCCCACCCGGCGGCGCGGGCCCTGCTTCGGGAGGCAAACGTGCCCCTGGCGGCCCCCAGCGCGAACCGCAGTGGCTCGCCCAGCCCCACCCTGGCAAGTCATGTGCTTAACGATTTAAATGGCAAAATCGCCGCCGTCCTGGACGCGGGCCCTTGTGCGGTTGGGATTGAGTCCACCGTGCTCGATTTGACAAGTGAAATACCTTTACTCCTGCGCCCGGGCGGCATTTCGGCGGAACAGCTCGAAAAAGTGCTGGGGCAGCCGGTCGCGATATCCCCCGCCATCGCCCATGCCATTGAGAATGACGCCCCCACGCCTTCCCCCGGCATGAAGTACAAGCACTACGCCCCCCGCGCGGAGCTGACCCTCGTGCAGGGCGGCTTACAGGCCTTCATAGCCTACGCGGAGCAAGAACAACCCGACGGTCTGCTCGTTTTCGACGCGGACGTTTCAACTGTCAACTGTCAATTGTCAACTGTCAACTGCTTGGGCTATGGCGATTCCCCGGAGGAGCAGGCCCGGCGGCTCTTCGCGAGGCTGCGCGAGATCGACGAGCTGGGCTGGCGCACAGCCCTGGTGCGCTGCCCGGCGAAGGAGGGCCTGGGCCTGGGGGTATACAATCGATTGTTGCGGGCTTCGGCCTTCCGGGAGGTGAGCGTATGACGGCGAAACCCCGCGGCCTTTCCGGCAGCGCGCTGAAGCTTATCGCCATTGTCGCGATGACCGTGGACCACGCCACCTGGGTGTTCCTGCCCGGCTACCGTACGGACGCGCTCACGCTTGCGCTGCATATTATCGGCAGGCTGGCCGCGCCCACCATGATGTTCTTCATCGCGGAGGGCTATTATCACACGCGGGACGTTAAAAAATACGCGGGGCGCATGCTGCTGTTCGCGCTGGTGTCGCACTTCGGCTACGGGCTGCTGTTCAACAAGAACTTGGTCCCGTTCCGGGTGATCGCGCCCAACCAGACCGGCATCCTGTGGGGGCTTTCCATGGGGCTGATCGCGCTGGCGGTCTACAAAAGCGAACGGCTCAGGGCGTGGCAGAAATGGCCGCTCATCGGCCTGTGCCTGCTTGCCGCCTACCCCGCCAACTGGAGCACCCCCGCCGCCGCCGCCGTGCTGCTCATGGGGATTTTCCGGGGCAATTTCAAGAAGCAGATGCTCGGTATGACCCTTTGCGTGGCGGTCTACGCGGCGATATACGTGCTCACCATCCAGCCGCTTTACGGCCTGCTGCAGATGACCGTGGTGCTCGCCATCCCGCTGCTGTACAGCTACAACGGGCGGCGCGGCGCGGGCGGCAAAGCGATGAAATGGCTCTTCTATGTCTACTACCCCGCCCACATGTTTATCCTCGCCTTTGTGAAGCATTTCATCCTGAAGTAGGAGGCAGCCCATGCCCATCCCCTTCCTCGGCCTGACAGGCCCGACCGGCGCGGGCAAAACCACCGCCGCGCGCATCCTGGAAGCCCTCGGCTGCGCGGTGATCGACTGCGACGCCCTTGCCCGGGAGGTTGTCCTTCCAGGCTCGCCCGTGCTGGCGCGATTGGCCGCGCGCTTCGGCGGGGACATCCTCTGTAAAGGCGAAATACTTGACAGAGCCTTGCTCGCCGAACGCGCCTTCGCAAGCGAGAAAGCCAGGCAGGACTTGAATTCCATCACTCACCCGGCCATCACGAATTTAGCGCTGCAAAGGGCGAAAGCTTTACAGGGGAAACAGCATGTAAAGGCCATCGCCTTCGACGCGGCGGCGCTGCCGGAGAGCGAATTGGCCGCCCTGTGCGGGCATATCCTGATCATAACCGCGCCGGAGGACCTGCGCTTGCGGCGCATCCTCGCCCGGGACGGCATCACGGAGGCGGCGGCGCGCCGGCGCGTGGAGGCGCAGCGGCAGGCGGACTACCGCCCGCCACCGGGCGTGGGGCATACCATTATCGACACCACGGAAGGGGAGGCGGCGCTGCGGCATGCACTCGAAAAAGCGCTCTGCGCGTTGGTTGGCGGTCCCGGCGATGCTCCTGGCGGCGGCGCTCCTGCTGCTGTTCCGCCCCGCGCTTGAACACCGCCTGTTCTACCGATGGGATTATTTTGAGCTTATCTCCCGCACGGCGGAGGCGCAGGGCGTGGAGACCGCCCTGCTGCTGGGGCTCATCCGCACCGAGAGCAGCTTCCGGCCGGAGGCGGTATCCTCCGTGGGCGCGCGGGGGCTGACGCAGATCATGCCGGAGACCTTCGAATGGCTGCTGGGCAAAACCGGCGAGGAGCTGCCCCTTGACGCCCTGTTCGAGCCGGAGGTTGCCGTGCGCTACGGCGCGCTGCTGCTGCGCACCCTGCTGGACGAATTCGGCGAAACCGGGACCGCCCTGGCGGCCTACCACGCGGGGCGCGGGCGGGTGAACCAGTGGCTGCGAGACCCGGCAATCTCGCCCGATGGCCGCACACTGGCGCAGATACCCGCGAACGATACAAGGCACTATGTGAGTAAAGTGATGAAGGCCTATGGAAAATATGATGAATATATCCGGAATACATTACATCAATGATAAGGAGAAAAACCATGCCAACTGAAGAAAAATCCGCCGCCGACCAACTGCGCGAGTCCCTTTCCCGCCGTCAAAAGCACGCCTGCGAGGTCCTCGGTGAGGACGAAATCGCCCGGGCCGACGCATTCTGCGAGGGCTACAAGGGCTTCCTCAACGCCTGCAAGACAGAGCGCGAGTGCACGGACTGGTTTCTTGTCCGGGCGCGTGAACGCGGCTTCGCCCCCTATGAGGAGGGCAAAATTTACGCCCCCGGCAGCAAAATTTATCTTGACAACCGGGGGAAGTCGGCTATCTTCGCGGTGCTGGGCAAGCAGAGCCTGGAGAAGGGTCTGCGCATCGCCGCCGCGCACGTCGATTCCCCGCGGCTGGACCTGAAGCCGAACCCCCTCTACGAGGACAAGAACCTCGCCCTGGCGAAAACCCACTACTACGGCGGCATCAAAAAGTACCAGTGGGCGGCGATTCCGCTCACGCTGCATGGCGTGGTGTGCAAAAAGGACGGCAGCACCGTGCGGGTCTCCATCGGCGAGGCGCCGGGCGAGCCGAAATTCTGCGTCACCGACCTGCTGCCCCATTTGGGCAAGGAGCAGGCCGACCGCAAGCTCAGCGAGGGCGTGAAGGGCGAGGAGCTCAACATCGTCGTCGGCTCGCGTCCGTTGATGCTCGATGGCAAGGCCGAGGGCTTCAAGCTGCATATTCTGCGCATCCTGAACGATACGTACGGCATTGTGGAGGAGGACCTCGTCAGCGCGGAGCTGGAGGCCGTGCCCGCCTTCGAGGCCTGCGACATCGGCCTGGACCGCGGCCTCATCGGGGCTTACGGCCACGACGACCGCGTGTGCGCCTACCCCTGCATGGAGGCTCTCTTTTCCTGTGAATCCCCGGAGTTCACGTCCGTTGTCGTCCTGGCCGACAAGGAGGAGATCGGCTCCACGGGCAACACGGGGCTCGATACGAACTTCCTCTATGATTTCGTCACCGGGCTGGCCCTCGCCCAGGGCGTGAACCCCCGCAGGGCGCTGCGCAGCACGAAGTGCCTTTCCGCCGACGTCAACGCGGGGATGGACCCCACCTGGGCGGGCGTGCTGGACCCGAACAACGCCGGCTACATGGGGCAGGGCGTGGTGCTCACGAAGTACACGGGCAGCCGGGGAAAATCCGGCAGCAGCGACGCCTCGGCGGAGTACCTGGCCTGGCTGCGCCGCGTGCTGGACGGCGCGGACGTGCTCTGGCAGGCGGGCGAGCTGGGCAAGGTGGACGAGGGCGGCGGCGGCACCGTGGCGCTGTACCTTGCCAAGCTGAACCTCGACGTGGCGGACCTGGGCGTGCCGATCCTCAGCATGCACGCGCCGTTCGAGCTTGCGGCCAAGACGGATATCGCGATGATGGAACAGGCGTGTAAGGCGTTTTTTGGGGCGGAATGAGGTGTAGAGACGCACGGCAGTGCGTCTCCCCAATCCCAAAATACTGCTCTGCTATGGGAGACGCACTGCCGTGCGTCTCTACAATCCCCAAATACTGCTTTGCTATGGGAGACGCACTGCCGTGCGTCTCTACATACAAAAACCCCGCTTCAACACCGAAGCGGGGCTTTTTCTCTGCATCTATTATAGCACAAAAAAATTTGAAATACAAGACTTGTAATGCGGAAAAATTGCCCCTATACTTGTGTAGCGCAAAAAAATATCACGAAAGGGGTAACACCATGCTCTTCACCATGGAATTGGAGGATGTCCTGTTCTTCCGCTCGCGCAAGGCATACGCTCAATTTAAGGAGGCTCTCGATGCGAAATATCACGGGGATGATGCCGCCTACACCGCCGCGCAGCAGGCATATTTGCAGGAGCAGATTGGCTCCAGGGAGGGCTTTTACGCCCGCATCGGGGACTACGAACTCAACGGCGGCGTGGATGTCATCGAATTCGTCCCCCTGCGCCGCGAGGACCTGCGCGATTTTATGGAATACAGCACGGCCGAAAACGGCAAGAGGCGCTGCGAAATGGCCGAAAATATCGCGAATGGCTGGGCCGTGCACCTGCGGGAGTATGGCCGGGCCGTCAACTATGCCGAGGGCCTCGCCATCCTGGAGCTGGGCAGCGGCGCGGGCATGGGCGCCTGGGCCGTCGCGAGCCAGCTGCGCCCCGGGAGTACGCTCATCAGCACGGATTTTGACCCCATGTGTATACGAAATGCCGACGGCATCGCAAAACATTTGGGGATACAGGAGAGAGTGGCCGGCCTGCTGGCGAACTTCTGGCGGCTGCCTTTCGCGGACGAATCCCTCGACGCCGTCTGCACGCACTATGCCCTGGACGAGGCCCGCGAGAATCCCTCCATCCTGGCGGAGGCGGCGCGGGTATTGCGGCCCGGCGGGCGGTTCATATTGACTGCGCGTGTAAACCCCTGGGACCGCCAGCGCAAATTCCTGGAGCCCTTCGGTATCGCGCGGGAGGAATGCGGCGCCCTGCTGCGGCGCGTGCGCCTGCAATGCGGCCCCGCGGGCCTGATCGAATGGGCGGCGCAGGCGGGGCTGGCGCTGCTGGACAGGACGGATTACACGCCGGGCGGCAGCCACGCGCGCACGGTGCTACAGTTCCAGAAAGCGCTTTAGCGCGTCCAGGTCCTTGTTTTCGTAGCAATACCCCGCTAAGCCGGCTTGCGCCGCCCCCTCGATGTTCGCCCGCATGTCGTCGATGAACAGGCAATCCTGCGCTTGCAGGTTGAACTGCCGCAGGAACACCCGGTAGATTTCCGGGTCCGGCTTGAGCAGCCTCACGTCGCAGGAGGAAAATACGCCGTCGAACAGCTGCAGGTAGGGTATGCGATATTTCTCACGGTGGAACGCGTGCGGCGCGTTGGTGAGCAAATACACCCGCTGCCCCCGCACTTTCAGCAGGGGGATGATCTCGTTGGCGGGAAGGGGCGGCATGGCCTCGAAGTAGTTCCAGACCAGGTCCGTCACGCAGGCGTGGAATTCCTCGGGCAGCAGCGCGCAGATTCTGCCCGCCGTGCCCGCCTCGTCGAAGTCCCCCCGGTCCATGCGCCGCCACAGCCCCGAGGTGAAAACAGCATCGTAAATCTGGTTTTGCGCGCCTTTGGGAAGATGCCCGAAGTAGTACGCCATCAGCCGCGCCTCGCTGAAATCCAGCAGCACGCCGCCCATATCGAAGATGATGTTAGGGTACATAGATGCTCCTTGGTCTAATATCTAATGATCTAATGTCTAAAATCTAATTTCATACCTCAAATCCCGCGTATTCCGCGCTCACGCCCGCCTCGCCCTGCGCCGGCGAGGTGAGCCCGCCCTCCCCCAGCACATCCCCGACGCGCTTGGACGGGTTCTGGTACAGCAGGTTCAGCAGCTCCACGAAGTCGCGGATCACCTCCCGGGGGGTGATGTGCGTGCCCGCGCCCACGCGCCCGAATTCGGCCTTCAGGAAGGCCAGGTATTCCTCCGACGCGATGGCGCACTCGTAGCCGTATAGCCCCGCGTGCAGCGCGGCCAGCTTCTCGGTGAGCACCATCATCTCCTCGTAGGTCAGGGGCTCCAGGCGCAGCACGGGAGCCAGGAGGTCCCGCGCGTTGGGGGCCGAGAAGCGCCCCTCCGCCAGGCGCGAGCGCAGCGCGTCGTAGCTGTAGACGCCCTTGTCGGGGTCCTCCAGGCACTGGGGCGTGGCGCACATCAGGATGGCAATATGCCGCGCCTTGCCCTGCAGGGCGTCGTTGTACATCGCCAGGATTTTCTCGTAATTGTACTGCCTTGTCACCCGGTGGGGCACCCGGTAGATATTCACCAGCTCGTCGATCATGATGACCATGCCCGCGTAGCCCGCCCGCACCAGGAAGGCCGAAATCAGCTTGAGGTAGTCGTACCAGTTGTCATCCGTCACGATAGAGCCGACCCCCAGGGCCTGCCGCGCCTCGGTCTTGGTGGCGTATTCCCCCCGGAACCAGCGCAGCACCTTGGCCTTGCCCTCGTCGTCGTTTTCCAGGGCCGCCCGCCGGTAACGCCCCAGTGCCTGCCCGAAATCGAAGCCGTTGACCATGTCCTCCATCTCATGGATGACGGAGTGTATCTTTCGGCTGACGGCGGCGTCGAAGTCCGGCGACCCGGCGTCGGCGCCCTCGGCGACAGCCTCCGTCTGCACGGAGGACAGCCACTTTTCCAGCACCAGCGGCAAAGCGCCGCCCTCGGGCCGGGCGCGCACGGATAAATTGCGCACCAGCTCCCGGTAGGTGGCCAGGCCCTGCCCGCGCGTGCCGCAGAAGCGCCGCTCGGGCGACAGGTCGCAGTCCATCACGGCAAAGCGCTTTTCCATCACGTGGTTGCGTATGGTCTGCAACAAAAAGCTCTTGCCCGCGCCGTAGCGCCCCACGATAAAACGAAAGGCAGCGCCGCCGCCGGCCACGAGCTCCATGTCCCGCAGCAGCGCGCCGATTTCCGCGACCCGCCCCACGGTGATATACTCCAGCCCCACGCGGGGCACCACACCGCCCCCCAGGGAGCTCAGCACCGCTGCGGCGATGCGGTTCGGGGCCTTTCTGTCCTGCATAGAAAACCTCCTTCGTAGGGGGCGGCGTCCCCGACGCCCCAAGTATCGTTTTCTTATCGTCCGGGGACGTCCGGGAGGCCGTCCCCTACAGATCCTTCCAACACTCCCGGTATTCCTCTATAATTTGAAAGCCGTCCTCGCCCGCCTCAATCAAGGTATCCCCGAACGCCTCCAGCGCGGCCTCGTTGATCTCCTCGACGGCGATCTCGTCGAACACACGCTGGCCTTCGCACAGGCGCTCCACAAGCGCGATTTGCGCGGGGGATAATGACGCAAGCAACCCTGTAGGGGCGGCATTCTTGCCGCCCGCAGCCGGAACATCGGCATTTTTCTGAACATCGGGCGGCAAGAACGCCGCCCCTACAGGCTC
>WQTL01000497.1 GCA_009786275.1 Bacillota bacterium
TCCCCGGCTTCAAGCCAGCGTTTGACTGTGTTGCAAGCGAAGGCATGGCGGAGATCGTAAAGCCTTTTCCCTTTGGCGGCGTCGCCAAACACCAGCGGGCGTATCAACTGGAACGCGTATTCGAACGCGCGCGTATTGAACCGATGGCCATAGGAAGCAACGAAAAATGTCTGCTGTTGGGATGGCCGTCAAACAGCTTTCCGCAATTTTGGCACTCCCGCTGTATTTGCTCTTTGGAGTTTCGCTTCCTCTTTTTCTCTAAATACTTGCACTCTTCGCTGCAGTATATGCGATTCCCCACGGGCTCCGAATCTCCGCCAAAGATTTTTCCGCAAACGGGGCATTTCCGCCGAACGTACTTGTCGGGGCTTCGCTTCGCGCTGCGCTGCGCACGCTTGCATTCCGGGCTGCAATATTTCCGGCTGGAGTCACAAACAAATGTATTTCCGCATTGTTGGCATATCAGGCTTCTCTCGCTCACTTTTTTCACCTCGCAGTTCATTATATCACGGTGAAGCCTCGCGGAAAAGTCGCCCAGCTATTTGACGCTTACCTAAAAAAGACGGTTAGGCGTGTTGCCTGACCGTCTTTTTTGTCATTTATAGGGCTTATCCAGCCTTGGCTGCCACGTCCGCGAACTTGTCAAAGGTCTGCGCGGCCCTAACTTCCGCGCTGGCAATCACGTGGGCGTATATATTGGCTGTTGTGCTTGGCTGCGCGTGTCCGAGCTGACTGGATACTACGACCAGCGGTACACCGTCAGCGATCATCAAACTCGCGTATGTATTGAAAATGACCATGAGCCGATTGTTGGCCGTGAAAGCTGGATACGAGCGCCAACAGCAAAATTGAGATGAAATTGTGCTGACGCAAAAAAGATTGCGCCAACACTGAAAACATGCTATACTATAAAATACAGCATCCATTACCGTAAAGGAACCGCTATCATGACCGAACGCATTGAAAAACTGGTTGAACTGGTGCTGCGCGGGGCACTCTTCCCGCAAATAACGCCGGTTGAATATGACAGGGAGGATCTGCTGCTGCCGCCCGTGGCGATGTCGGCCAAGCGGCTGCGGGAGTATATGCTGGCGCAGGAGCCAATCCTGAATGACTGGTGCTCCATGACCGGCGCCTTCCTCTTCGACGGCTCGGTGGAGGGCGATTTCTTTCACCGCAAGGGGCACAAGGCCTTGCAGGAAATCAACCGCGCGTTCTATAACAAGCCTATTGAGAGATTCCTCACCTTTGAGTGGCAGCACTCGGTGGCGGATTTCAGCGATGTGATCCAGCACGGCGTGGAGGGCTTTCTGCGGCGAATCGATCAAAGCCGCAAGGCCCACACCGAACACGATGCGCTGGAATTCCTGGACGCCCTGAAAACCGCCTGCCATGCCATCATCGGCAGGGCTGAAAAATGTGCCCGCGGAGCTGAAGAAATGGCGGCAAAGACAGAAAACTCAGAAACAGCAGCTAAGCTCACCAAGCTTTCTCGGGCACTCTTGCGAGTCCCAAATCAACCGGCCCGCAGCTTTTATGAAGCTGTGCTGTGCCTGTACTTCTGCCATTCCTTTTTGCCGGACAGCATAGGGCTCATTGACCGGTATTTGTATCCCTACTATCGAAAGGACATCGACAGCGGCGCAATGACAAAAGCGCAGGCTGCCGAGATTTTGCAGGAGCTGTTCATCGGCCTGCAATCGCATGTGTCGCCGGAAAACAAATGCTTCACCCGGGGCGGGGAATGCCATTTCGCCATCGGCGGCTATACCCCGGAGGGCAAGGACGGCTTCAACGAGCTGTCGCGGCTGATTCTGGATTCGCTGATGGAGCTGCCGCTATTTATTCCGCAGGTTACCTTGCGCTGGACGAAAAAGACGCCCTACGAGCATTTCCGGTATGCCATGGAATACGCGCGCGCAGACCCCCACCAGCGCATCGCCTTTGTCAGCGACGAGCCGCGTGTGAAGGCGCTCACCGAGATCGCGGGGCTGCCCTATGTGGACGCGGTGAACTACAGCATGACCGGCTGCAACGAGCCAGCCCTGCCCGGCGGCGTGTTCTTCGGCAACATGGCGGCGAATTCGGCGCTTTCTATCACCAACACGCTATATAATCACGAGGACGAGGCCATCGCCTGCGCCGACTTCGAGGCGTTCTATGCGCTGTTCGAGCAAGAACTCGTGAAGCTGATGGAGCTGGAGGTGGAATACAACAACAAATTTGACCGCGCCAAAGCCCGCGATGTAAACATCATCAGCAGCCTGTTCGTCCGGGGGCCCATCGAAAACGCCAAAAGCATGACCCAGGGCGGGTGCGACCTGGCAATCTCCAGCGGCAACATGGGCATCGGCCTGGTCACGGTCATCGATTCCCTGGTTGCGATTAAGCAATTTGTATACGACGAAAAGCGCGTGACAATGCAAGAACTCATGCAAGCGCTGAAGGCCGACTGGGCTGGGCATGCGTCCCTGCGCGCTGCCATACGCAACACCGTCAGCTTTTTCGGCAACAACGACGACCGCTCCAACGGCATCGCCAGCAGAGTAACGGGCAGCATCTATCGCTTTTATAGAGGCAAGAAAAACGACTTCGGCTATCCATACCTGATGGGCGACCTGGTGGGCTACAACCCGCACCAGCAGTACTTCGGGGCCCTCACCGAGGCCACCCCGGACGGGCGGCACAGCGGCGAACAGATTTCGTTCGGCATGGGGCCGGTGGGCGGCAGGGACCGGGAGGGCCTGACGGCGCTGCTGGCCTGCGTGGCGAACGCGCACAAAACCGGCATCTCCTGCGGCGCAAGCGTGACCAATCTCCTGCTGGACGAGCGCCTTGTGAAGGACGACGCGCATTTCGAGAAGACCGTCTGCCTGCTGGAGACGTATTTCCGCATGGGCGGCCTGCATGTCCAACTGAACCATATGTCGAAAGAAGACCTGGTGAAGGCGAAGGCCGACCCGGCGAGCCACAAAAATTTGCGGGTGCGCGTTTCGGGCTTCTCGGATTACTTTGTGCTGCTGCCGGAGGGCCTACAAGAAGAAATCCTCACCAGGACAGAGGTGGGCGCGTGAAGGCAATGCTGTTCGACATCCAGGGCGGCTCCTATGTGGACGGGCCGGGTGTGCGCACGACCTTGTTTTTCAAAGGCTGCAACCTGAACTGCGCGTGGTGCCACAACCCGGAGGGCATCAGCCCGCACAGGCAACGCATGTTTTTCAAGGACAAGTGCAGCGGCTGCGGGCAGTGCCGCGCGGTGTGCGAGCATGCGCCCTGCGTCCTGTGCGGCAGATGCGCCGAGGTCTGCCCGGTGGGAGCGAAAAAAATTTGCGGCAGGGAATACACCGTGGAGGAGCTCTTCGGCCGGGTGCAGCGCGATAAAGATTTTTACACGGCCACAGGCGGCGGCGTGACCTGCTCCGGCGGGGAATGCATGCTGCAAATCGAGTTTCTGGAAGCGTTTTTGCGCCGCTGCAAGGAAGCTGAAATTCACACTGCAGTAGATACGGCGGGCCATGTCCCCTTCGCGTATTTCGAACGAATTTTGCCCCATACTGACTTGTTTTTGTACGACATCAAAGCCCTCGACAGCCAGCTGCACAAGCAACTGACCGGTGTTGACAACCAGTTGATTCTGTCCAATTTTGAAGCACTGGCGCAGCTTGCCCCTGAAAAGCTGCTTGCGCGCGTGCCGGTCGTCCCGGGCGCGAACGAGGGCGAACAGGCCGAAATCGCGGAATATTTGAAGAAACGCGGGATTGCGGCGGAGTTTTTGCCCTACCACGCGATGGGTGAGGGGAAACGGGCGGCGTTGGGGCTGAAGAGCTAGATCCCGGAGCCAGAAACCCTTGTGTACTGCTTCTGTCACATGGTCCCGAAAAAATCAACCCGCATCCAAATCCAGCCGAACAGCATGATGAACTTAAATCCGGTTCCAGAAATTCGATTCGCAGCAAGGCACAAAAAACGCAGTGCCTTGCTGTTTCAGTTCTCCTTGCGCCACGTCCCCGGGCTCCCCCTTCCCGGCTTCGCGCCTGTGTTTTTGTATGCCGGTGATCAAAAATATGCCGCCGGCGGCGCACCCGGCCAGGAAGAAAAACAAGAAAAATTTGACGCTGAACAATTGAAACAGGCAGGCGAACAGCCCGCCGGAGATCACGCAGACGCCCGCTTTGATCAAGCCGTTGAACTTCGCGTAGCGGATGACGGCGAACAACAGCCAGGCGAACAGCGCGCACGCGGTCGTGATGAGCAGCGCGGGCTTCCAGTAGGTCTCGGGGTTCCCGTATTTTCCGCAGGCCACAATCAGCGCGTAGAGCAGCGCCGTGTCGATGATCATTGTGATCAGGCCCTTGCTGCGTGAAAAGGGCTTTTTCAGGCGCAGCGAACGCAGCACCAGCGGCGCGAACACGGACGTCAAAACAAGCATGGAGGACAGCGACGCCGCCGCGAACCATCCGCCGTGGCCGTAACGGGCGCAGGCCCATAGAAATAAGTTCCAGCTCGCGAAGGCGCTCGTGACGGCGTACAGCCATCTTCTCCGCGCGGCGATGAAGGGGACCGCAACGGGCAGCGCGATGGTCGTCATGGCGGTGAGCACGAGGAAGAACCAGTTCAGGGCATGGGCGGTGACGAGATTGATTACCAACGAGATCAGCACCGGGACCGCCAGACCGCCCGCGGCGCAGATGCCAGCGGCGACGGGCTTCCGGTTTTTCCGGTTGCGGGTTCCGCCGCCCAGCCGCTCCGACGCCGCTTTGCAGGATTCGCATTCCGACAGGTGCTCCTCCACGATCCGCCTGCTGGAATCGCTGCACGCGTTGTCGTGGCAGAGCGGCAGCAGGTCTTTGACCGTATCGCAGGGATATTGCATGATTTTTCCGTCCTTTCCCGCATTCGGAGGCTCTTCCCGGCGTTTCCGGCCCGCCTATGGGAAGTATAGCATGTTTCCGGCGGGGGCGCAACATTTTTTGCGCAGCCCAAGCAACATATCCCCTAAAAAGTCTTTGCTTTTTTTCGCGTTATGTTATACTTGGATTCGCTTATATTAGGCGGCGATAAAGGCCAAGCTTTCTCTTGCCAAATTAATGCGGCTATGATATACTCATGAAAAGAACGCAAGGAGGGGTCCTTTATGCGCAGACTATCCGCCATCGCCCTCAGCGCGGCCCTGCTGCTGGGCTGCTTCGCCCTGCCCGCTTCGGCGGCGGAGCCTGCCGTCACCCGGGTGGTGACGACCTTCTACGGGCCCGGGGCGCAGGGCTTTCACTGGTACACCGGCGACAAAACAGACAGCGTGGTCACCATTGGCGGGAAGAGCTATACCGGCACGGCGAAGAAGTTCCAGGGGGCCTGGGCGCACTGCGTGGCGGCGGAGGGCCTGGAGCCCGGCAGGACCTATACTTACAAAATCGGGGGCTGCGAGGGCAGGTTCAGGACCGACCCGGGCCGGGGCGCGCCGATGAATTTCATCGTCGGCGGCGACCCGCAGGCCACGGGGCTGGACGGGTTCCGGCTTTCCGCGAACATTTTTAAGGCCGCCTTCAGGGACTATCCGCAGGCCGATTTCTACGCCATCGTGGGCGACTTGACCCAGAACAGCACCGGCGAAGAGTGGGACCTGTTCTTCCGGGAGTTCGAGAGCATCCACGCGGGGACCACCCTCGTGCCCGTCTCCGGGAACCACGACGGCTTCCTCAAATGGGGCTGGTTTCAGAACATGTTCACCCTGAAGGAGCAGCGCAACTACACCAACCTCAGCGGCGTCTATTACTCCTTCGACTACGGCGACGCCCATTTCGCCGTGCTCAACACCAACGACTGGTTCCATGTGGGTTCGGCGCAGGTCAACTGGCTCATCAACGACATGAGCTCCAGCGACGCCCGATGGAAGATCATCCTCTGCCACAAGCCCGTCTATTTCCACGGCGAAATGGCGCCGGACTGCCTGGCGCTGCGCCGCGCGCTGGCGCCCGTCTGCGACCTGCTGGGCATCGACATGGTGCTCTGCGGCCACGAGCACAGCTACTACCGCAGCGCTCCGCTCCAGGGCTATGGGGCCGCCGACGCGCCGCACTGCGGGGACAGCCTGTTCGCCGACCCCGAGGGCACGATGTACGTCATGCCCGGCGCGGCGGGCGGGCGGGGCGGCGACTCCCCCACCTTCGCCCACATCGCCATCGACGGGGATACGCTGACCTACCGCGCCCGCGCCTACGACAAGGAGACCGGCCTGACCCGCCAGCGCGACACCTTCGTTATCCGGAAGACGCGGCCCGCCGAACCCGCCGTCTGCCAGGCGAAGCTCCCCACGGACCCGGCGCTCACCCTGCCCGGCCAGTTGCTGCGCTTTATCGTGACGCTCTCGGCGGTGCTCGCGGGGGACTATATTTTCCACGGGCTGCTGATCGAGGCGATCAGGGACGGGTTTTAGGGAGGGGGGCGGCCGGAGGGCGGTCCACGCTGCGTGTCACCCGCGGCACAAATAAAGCACCCAGTCCTGCGCGTCCGGCTTGCATGGGACAAAGTACATCCCCAGGAAGGGACACACCTCGCCTATGCCCACGCTCTCGCCGGTGCGGGGGTTGAACCACTCCGCCCGGTACGGCCCGCTGTCCAGGCCGCGCAGTATACCGGTGGCTCTGTTCGTGTTGTAGAAATACGCGACATAAGTGTCGCTGCCGATGGTGGCCACCGCGTAGCGCGCGCCCCGCAGGAACGTCAGCTGCCAGGGGATGCACCATTTCCAGCTGCCGAAGCGCGGGGTGAGCCGCCACCACTCCATGCCCTGCAGGAAGCTTTTCATGTGGCCGCCCAACTGGCTTGCCGTGTCGAAATAGAGGCTCTCCGTCCAGGGCACGGCCTTGTCGGCGGGGGTGATCGTGTCGATGCCGTCCTTGGACGTCGTGCCGATGTCGTAGGCGCTCTTGTGCAGCCAGAGGTCGATCGCGCCGTAGCCGTGGCCGTAGAGCCCGTTGAGGAACGCGTACCAGCCCTGGACGCGCGCCCCGAAGTTCTTCGTCCAGAGGTTTTCGTAGCGCCCCTCGTAGAGAATCGCGGGCTTGCCGCCGCCGTTGTCCCAAAAGTCTTTGACGACTTCGAAGGAGCCGCCGATCTTCGTGCGCGGGTAGATGTCGTTGAGCGCCGGGGACGTCTGCGCGGCGAACCAGCTGTGGGCGGGCAGCTTCTTGAACTCCGAATTGCTTGCCCGCGTGCTGCCCGTGTTCTCCATGTGCGCGCTCAGAGGGTGATGGTAAGGATCGCTGGCCCCCACCGCCCCGGCGACGATTTTCCAGGGGTTGCTTTCCGCTTTAAAAACATCGTAAAAATCATCGTCTGCCTCCTGCGCGGTGGTCCACAGCACGGGGTATGCGCCGTAGCGCGCCACCCAGTAGCGGCCCAGCTTGCGCAGATACGCTTCGCCGTAGTCGTGTTCCGCAAGCTCGGAGGCGTAAAAGAACTGGGCGTTGGCATGCACCAGCCCGGCCCCGGCGATATAGCCGAAGCGCCTGTCCAGATCGGCGAAGGCCGCGAGGTCACTTTCGCCCAGGCCGTCGCGCAGGTTGAAGCCCGGCCCGTTGTCGCTGTGGCCGATTCCGAGGGGCTCCGACTGGTAGACCGTAAAGCCCTGCTGCGCGCGGGTGTCAACCACTGTTTTGAACATGGTTTCGAAAGGCTCGCCCGGCATGCTCCAGTGGGTGTCGCCCAGATAAAAGAAGGGCGTGCCGTCGCCGTAGACAAAATAGCGCGTCCCCGGCACGGTCTTCACGAAGCCGCGCCTGTAGATGTCCAGCGCGCCGGTGTAGGGCACGCAGGTGAATTGGCCCGTGAGCCCGTGCAGGCCCGCGTCCGCCGTGTTGGAGCACTTGGTCTCCCAGCTCCACAGGCCGGCTTCCATTGGCGCGAAGCGTACCCGCCAGACCGCGCCGCCGTCCCAGAACCCGGGCATCACCATCTCCGCGCCGCCCGGCCCGGTGAAGGTCACGTCCAGCACAGCCTCGTTGAACGGGTCGGCATAGACCGTCTGGCTGGTGAACGTGATCTCATGCATCCGCCAGCGCTCCACCATATCCTCCGCCGCGGCCATGACAGACAGGCACGGCAGCAGCACCATGAGCACCAGAAGCCCGGAGAGCCATTTGACATGTTTCTTATACATCGCAATCCCCCCTCGCCTTCAGATTATATCACACCGAAAGGAAGATTACAACGGCGAATTTTATTCCCAGCCGAACATCGTCATTCTCACCGTTGAAGCAAAAGCGGAAAAGGAAGCGATAACAGCGTCCCAGAAGCCGCCCGAGGAAATCATATCATTGGATTTTTTAGGAGGGTACTTTCATGAAAAAACTCGCCGGGTTCCTGTCCGCCGTCGCGTCCCTGCTCGCGGCGGCCTGCCTGCCCGCCAGCGCCGCGCCTATGCCGGTCTGCCGCGTATCGCAGGACGGCAGCTCCATCGTCATCGAAAACGACCTTGTGACCTACGTGATCGCGAAACAGGGCGCGCTAGTCACAGGCATCATCGATAAGGCAAGCGGCGGCGACATCATAAACAAGTCGGGGCCCGCCCCCGCCCGGAAAATGAACATCCCCTCGGGGGCGCAGGTGGCGCCCGTGACGGCTGCGGCCGAGGTGCCCTCGCCCTTCTGCTATTTCTACACGGGCGACCTCCAGAGCCGGGTATTGCCGGTTTCGGCGGCCCTGGAGGAGGACCGGCTGCGCGTCGCCTTTGCCGATGGCACAACGCTGGATTTCCTCGCGGAGCCAAAGCCGGGCTATATCGCCTTTACCCTCGAGAGCCCCATCCCCGGCGAATACACGGGCCTGGTGTTCGCCAATTCGAGCCTCGACTGCGATATCGCGGCCTTCAGCGGCGTCGGCTGCGCGATGACCTGGAACGTGGACATGACCTACTACCCGGACGCGAAGGCGAAGCATGTCATGGCCCGCGTGCTGAACAAGGGGGAGGTGCGCGGCTCCAAATTTGCGGCGCTCTTTGCGCCGAAAGAGCGGCACAGGGAACTCCTGAAGGCCGTCGTCGGCGACATTGCGGACGGCGCGGCGGCGAAATCCATGGTAGGCGGGCCCTATGCCATGGACAGCAAGTCCAACTACGGCGACTACATGATCGTGAGTTCCAGCGCGACGAAGGACCTGGAGGCCTGGAAGGCCACCGCCGCCGCCTACAGCATCGACCAGATCGACTTCCACCAGGGCGGCGGCACGTTCGTCCAGGGCTCCATGCGCTTCACCGAGCAGGGGAGCCCGGAGAATTTCAGGAAGAATATCGCGGAGCCCCTGCGGGAGGCGGGCATCCAGTCGGGCCTGCACACCTACGCGCACTTCATCAGCAACAACGACGAAATTCTCACCGACACCAAATGGCAGCGGCAACTGGACGTGCAGGAAATTTTTACGCTGGCGGAGGACGTCTCCCGCAGCGAAAAGACCCTCCTCGCGATAGAGAGCACGGCAAATGTCTCCCTGAAAACGGGCTTCTTCGACTGCAACACAGTTTATCTTCTGGTGGACCGGGAGATCATGAAGTTCACGAAAGTGGGCGCGAACGGATTCACGGTGGAGCGCGGCAAATGCGGCACGGAGAAAACCAAGCACGCGGCGGGGGCGGAGATCAGGCACCTGGGCGGCATGTTCGGCATGTTCTCCCCGGATTTGGATTCCGAGCTCTTCCTCCAGGTGGCCCGGTGGACGGCCCAGGCCTACAACGAGGGCGGCTTCGGGATGATCTACCTGGACGCCCTGGACGGTCTGTGGAGCCAGACGCCGGAGGAGGCCTGGTATTACAGCGCGAAATTTACCAACGAGATCATGAAATTTTGCGAGACCGACCCCATGATGGAGTGCTCCGCCATGACCCCCGGCTTCTGGATTTCACGCGCTCGGATGGGTGCCTGGGACTACCCCACCGCCGGGTACAAGTCATTCCAGAGGCTGCATGTCGCCGCCAACCTGGAATTTGAGGACGCCTATCTGCCCACCACCTTGGGCTGGTATCACATGTACCCCTCCGAGGACAACACCTCCGGCCGCTTCCAGTTCTTCGACGACATCGACCACCTGGGCGCTTTGAGCGCCGCATACGACATGGGGATGGTCTTCAACCCCGCGCCGGAGGAAAACGCCAGCGCCGCCTATTTGCGCAACGGCAGGCGCTTTGCCGACATCTACAGCCCCCTGCGCAAGAGCGGCTATTTCAGCGAGGAGGCCAAGGCCAAAGTCAGGGAAAACCCGGACAAGGAGTACGCCATCGTTGAAACAAGCCCCGGGGAATGGGCCTTCTCCGAGCAGAAGTATATCCGTACAAAGCTCTATGACATCGGCGCGCCGGGGCGCTCCGCCATCGTTGCCGAAAATCCCTTTGCGGCGCAAAAGCCTTTTATCAGAATTGAGGGCCACCGCTCCTCGGGCTCTTCTGAAGGCACGGTGCTGCTGCCGCTCGATCCTAAGCAGGACCTGAACGGCCAGTCCCTGAGCGCAACTCTGAATGCCGATCTCAGCGAAGCGCGGGCCCTGCGTGTGAAGGTGGCGGGCAACAATTCGGGCGACGCGCTCTGCATTCGGCTCACCAGCATGTCGGGCTCGCTGGGCACCTCTTCTTTGGCGGATTACATCGTCCGGCTGGATTTCGAGGGCGCCCGCGAATTCGTCCTGGCGGAGCCCGACAATGGCTCTTTCAGCGATCTGATCTTCCCGGAGAAAAGCGAAAGCCTGTACAGCTATTACCGCGAGGACTTCGTCTATTCCAACGTCACGCAAATCCAGGTCTTCCTGTCCGGGGACTGCGCGGGCGTGCGGATGTCCGACATCATCGCTACGGCGCATGTCAGCAACGCGATTGTATCGCCCACTATCGGCGGGATCACTTTCCTGACGAGCATAGGCGAAAACGAATATCTCGAATATTTCCCCGGCGAAGAGACGGCAATCAAATATGACGGCAAGGGCAATGCCGAAACAGTCGCCGTTGACGGGGCATTGCCGGAGATTGCGCAGGGCGCGTTTGAGATAAGCATCGCCGCCGGCAATGACAGTTTGGCGGACATGCCGCTGCGGGCCACCGTCACATTGGGCTTCTCTGAGACCCCGGGCCTGCGTGCGCCGGTTGATCCGATTGAGACCGCCGCGCCATCCAAGCCCGGCGCGAACTGGAAAGCCATACTCGCGGCGGGCGCGGGGGTGCTGCTGGCCGCCGGGGCGGTTGCGTTTTTATTGCGCAAGAAGCGACTCCTTCGCGCCGGGCGCGTTCAATCCGTTTCTGGAACAAAATAATAAGCTTGCAATTAGCTCCGTTTTTTGATATAATATTCAACGCAAAATGAATTTATCAATAGCAAAGAAGTAGCATCAAATGAACAAGCAAGAATTTACAGCCAAACTCGCGGAGCAGGAGGGCATCGACGCCGTGGCAGGGAAATAACCATCCATCCGTATGCATCGGGCAGGGGCGGCGCCCTGCCCTTTTTTGTGCTACTTAAAAAATTTTCAAAAATATAAAACCAAACCCCGCCCTCTCCCGTCTGTGGAACTTACTCTGAGAAACCCACTTCTCGGTCGTGCTTCGCTTTGCCTTCTTTGTCGGCGCACCGCCGCCAGGCCCTTTCTCGCCCACTTTTTTGCCCGTTTCCCTCACTAAGCGCCGCTGTTCCTCGGTTTACTTCCATGGAGTTTTCAGATTAATTTCCGCTGGTGTCATACGGCGGAACTTATCGTGGGAATTTACGCGGGCGGTACTACAATCGGGAGCGGCGTCAGTTTTCGCGGCGCGATGTACCCATTGACAACCCACTCCCCCTGTGCTACTATAGTATGAGTAAAAATATCCGGGAGGTCGTCATCATGAAAAAGCGTATCCTGTCCCTCGCTCTCGCCTTTGTCCTGCTCTTCGGCCTGTCCCTGCCGGCCCTTGCCGCCGATACTGCCGAGGGCCCCCCGCCCGCGCTGGAGGGCTTCCTCTACGACGCGGGCGATTTCGCCCTGCGCGCCGTGGCCAACGGCCTGGCCTCGGTGATCCCCCCCGCCGGGAGGACGCCCTGGCGCTACACCCAAAGCCCCGACTTCTACCCCGGTACGGAGCGTTTCATCGATAAGCCCGAGGGCGCGAAGAAGTGGTCCCTGGGCTATGCAAGGAAGTCGCTCATCCCCGGCGGCTACTTCGACAAGGACGGCAAGTATATCGGCGGCAACGACGTCTACCTGGCCGGCAAGGTCGAGGTCGTCAACCGGGCGAACCCCGAGTCCCTCGCGGACGACCAGGCCGTGCGCGTCACCGCCCTGAACGACGGCAGCGGGCGCGGGACCGTGATCCTGGCCACCCTGGACGGCTACGCCTTTTCCGCCGGCGACGTGCGCGTCATCCGCGCCCTGCTGCGGGACTACGCCAAGGAGAAGAACATCGTCAGCATCAACATCGGCGTGCTGCACCAGCACAGCTGCATCGATATCCTGGGCATGAACGCGCCCATCCTCCTGGCGATGGCGGTCAACCCCCTGAGCAACCTCACCGGCGGCCTCATCCCGTCCGTCTCCGGCAAGAACAGCGCCTTCATGGACAACCTCTACAAGACCACGGCGGCCGCCATCAAGGAGGCTGTGGGCGGCATGAAGAAGGGCACGCTGCGATACGGCACCGCGGACGCCAAAAAGTATATCCGCGACAAACGCCCGCCCCAGGTGATCGACCCCCTGCTGCACCGCTTCCGCTTCACCCCCGACGACGGCAGCAGGGAGACCTGGCTGGTCAACTACGCCGCCCACTGCGTGGGCCTGGGAGGGGACACCCGCGAGCTGAGCTCCGACTATCCGTACTACATGGAGGCGGAGATCAACAGGAAGGCGGGCGCCAATTTCCAGATGATCCAGGGCGCGCAGCTGGCCATCACCGTGGACAACGCGGATCTCGGCATACCCGGCGCCACGCGCCTGAAAAACGTGGAGAACTACGGCCGGGGCCTGGCCAGGCTCCTCATCGGCATCAAGAACGAGGCCAAGGTCGAGCCCATTCTCAATATCCGCCACAAGGAATTCCGCGTGCCCATCGATAACCCCCTGCACCTGCTGCTGTTCCGCTACGGGATGATCGGCACCGCGGTCGTCAAGCGCCGGCTCGTCGGCCCCGCCATCGACCTTGTCACCGAGACCGGCTACATGGAGCTGGGCAAAAACCTGGCGGTCGCCTTCGCCCCCGGCGAGCTCGAGCCCTGCCTGGCCTTCGGCGGCGGCCTCACCGCCGAGGAGGCCTGGAACGGCAAGGAGTTCAAGTTCACCCCCATGAAGGATCAGGTGCGCGGCAACCGCGAGCTGCTGGTATTCGGCATCACGAACGACCACTCCGGCTACTACCTGCTGCCCAACGACATCCAGAGCTTCGTCCTGTTCGGCAACGAGGAGGTCAACACCGCCGGCGTCCAGGGCAGCGAACTGTTGCTGAAGGCGTATGGGGAGATATTGGCGGAGCTGAAGTAAATTAAATCGAAATACCTCTTGTGTTTCTCCGCATTCTATGCTACAATATATTGATATTATAAGGCGCAATATGTTGCAGCGGGGGAAATTTTCAACATGGCGGAGGAATTCATCGCGGGGCGTAACGCGGTGGCCGAGGCGCTGAAAAGCGGCCGGCCGGCCGATATGCTTTTCGTGGCGCGCGAGGAGCCCGGCGGCCCCTCGGGGACGCCCGGTTCGCTGGGGCCGCTCATCGCCCTGGCGAAATCGCAGGGCGTCGTCGTGAAAGACGTCAAGCGTGAAAAGCTCGAGCAGCTCAGCGGGACAAGCCGCCACCAGGGCGCGGTGCTGTCCGTGGCCGCCGCGGCCTACGCCGAACTGGAGGAACTCCTTGCGTCCGCGAACGCGAAGCGCGAAAGCCCCTTCCTCGTGCTCTGCGACGAAATTGAAGACCCGCACAACCTCGGCGCCATCCTGCGCACGGCGGAGGCCGCCGGGGTTCACGGCGTGGTGGTGCCCCGGCGCCGCAGCGCGCCCTTGAGCCAGACCGTGTCCCGCACCTCCGCCGGCGCGGTGGAGCACATCCCCGTCGCCCGCGTATCGAATTTATGCGCCGCCATGGAAACCCTGAAAGCCCGGGGCCTGTGGATTTACGGCGCGGATATGGCGGGGGAGCCCTACGACGCGCGCCCCCTCGGCGGCCCCGTCGCCCTGGTGATCGGCTCGGAGGGCAAGGGCCTGGGCCGCTTGGTGAAGGAGCGCTGCGACGCCCTGCTCGCCCTGCCCATGCGCGGGAAAATCAACTCCCTCAACGCCTCGGTGGCCGCGGGCATTTTGATGTATGAGATCGTGAAGCACAGATGATAATGCTTAATTCTTAATTCTTAATGCTTAATGATTTGAAGCAAAGCGGCCGCGCGATAGGACAATTAAGCATTAAGCATTTAGCATTGAGCATTGATGTGAGAGGGTGGAGAAACATATGCCTGAGGAGCCGAACAGCGGCCTGCCGCCGAACCTGCGCCAACGCCTGGACGGCTTGACACCCGCGGAGGGTGTAACCGTTTCGCGTCACTGGTCGCTTTCGGATATCGACCAACTGCTTCAGGATGTGGGCAATCTCGATTCGCCCATGCTGAATCCCGAGGCCTTTGAATCCGTGCCTGTGCCTGTGCCCGAACCGGAGCCGGAGCCGGAGCCGGAGCCGGAACCGGAGCCGGAGCCTGTAGGGGCGGCGTGCCAGCCGCCCGCTCCCGAACCCGAGCCGGAACCTCCTCCT
>WQTL01000498.1 GCA_009786275.1 Bacillota bacterium
TTTCAAAACCGGCGGCGGGCAAATAGCGCCACAGCTTCGTCACGTCCGCGACGATCGCCGGGTCGGCATCGATGGCTTCCCGCGAAAGCCAGCTGTAGATCACCGAGCCGCCGAGGCAGGTATCCACCAGGCCCACAGGTACGCCGAGGGCTTCCTGCAAGTCGCAGGCGAAGTACCAGGCCACGGCGCTGAAGCCGTAGGCCGCCGCGCTGTCGCCCCGGAACCACTGCGAGCCCGGGATGTCCTCCTGCGGCAGCAGCGCGAGGTTCATTTCCGCCCCGTTATACATCGGCCAGGGCGGCGTGTAGAGCATGCGTATCCAGGGCTGTTCCGGCACGTAGCCCGCCGCCTGCTCGGCCAGGCCCTCCGGCGTGATGGCGTACTGCCAGGCCATGTTGGACTGCCCGCCGGCCAGCCAAAGCTCGCCGAACACCACGCGCTCCAGCGCCGCGACGGGCTGGCTCACGCTGCTGACCACAATGCGGTATTCATCGTAGGAGCCGGGCTGGCCGGGCAATTCGAGCTCGAACATGCCGTTCGCGCCCGCCGTTCCATCTGTTTGGGCAAGCAGGGTGCTGCCTTGGTATAACTCCGCGTGCAGCGCCGTACCCGTCGGCGCGAAACCCGCCAGGCGCACCGGCTCATTCTGCTGGAACAGCATGTCGCTGCCGTAGATGGCGAGCAGCCGGATAGGCGGCTCACCTGCGTGGGGCGCGATGGGCAGCGCCGCGCAGAGCAGGAGGACCGCCAATAGGCTAGCCAGGGCTTTGCATCGCTTGTTCATGCTCTTGTCTCCTTTTGTCAAAAAACTACTCGATATACCCAAGCGGCTTTTTTACCGTCACTGTAGACAGGCTACCCAGCATATTCGAGTAGTTCACCTCCACGGTGTAGCCTTCCTCGTTGCTGGCGGTATAAGAATACGCAACCACGCTAAAGGCGTTCTCGTCAGTGGTGTTGGCATCTTGGGTGAAGCCGGCGGCTTTTAGGCTCTCCACGTACTCTTTCAGTTGCTCTACTGTGGCTTCGCAGACAATGCTGTATTCTTCTGCCTCGCCGGGTTCGGTGAGGGCAGTGTCAAACGCGGGTTTTGGCAGTTGCCCGGTGAAGTCGTTTTCAGGCCAGTCCGCGCTGAACTGATGGTCGCGAGGGTGGAGGTTGTCGCCGGGGCTGTCGGATGCGCCATTGCTTGGCTTTTGGCTGCAAGCCGCCAATAGGCTAGCTGCGAGCGCTAGGGCGCATAGCAGACCGAAAATCTTTTTCATGAAAATTCACTCCTATCTTCGCCTTCATATTTGTTACCATGAGTATCTTTGCGGGAAACTGTGGGCCGCCACCTTTTTCAAGGCGGCGGCCCGTGGGTCATGATGTCATTCGTGCCAGTGACCAATACCGTCTGTTGCGCGAATGCCCGCAATGGGATTCTGCTGCCCCTCTTCAAAGAGCCTAATGTTGTAAAAATCAATCAGACGGATACCTCTTTCGTCTGGCGAAAAATTGTTGATGGTTTCCCACGTAATCATTAGCAAATAGACATCGTCAGCAGTTTCAAAATACACGTTTAAATCTGACTGAACTATGTGCTTGCCGTCCCTCTGCGTTTCGCTGTAGACACCTAACCACTTCCAAGAGATATTGGCCTTATCATCTATAGCATCTATCGCATCGTATAGTTTCTTGATTTTGCCGGATAGACCAGGCACATACTGCTTGATGTTCTTGCACATCATTGCCGCCAGCGCATCGACATCCCTTGCCTCAATGGCATTAAGCACAGCGTGTGCGGTTGCGTCCCTGTCAAAAGTTCGCGACTGATACGAGGATTGCAGGCCCAATGAGTTCGGAAACAGCATCAGCAGAAAAGCGAGCAATCCGGTGATGAATTTTGCAAACATAGCAATTCTCCTTTCGTTGACCGTTGCTCTAATAGTTGATCTTGAAGACCTCAGAGGGACTTGGATTGAATGTCAAGCCCTTTGGTATTCCATTGATTTGCCACGTGCTCTTAAAAGGTGCAAACAAGCTAACCACATTAGTGGGAGCAAAGTTGACCGTCATCGCAACATTCAGCAAATTGAGATTAATCCTTTGGCACTTCGGCGAGAATGAGGTGATCCACCAACTCGTCTGGTCAACAGGTACAGGTGTTAGCACTTCGGACCCATAAACAAGATTGAGGATAGCATGGACTTTCAGGTTTTTATCAACATCATAGAACCCCAAAGCCGCCCGGCCGGGATCATTCTGCCAATAAACCCCAATCTCAGCGCCAGCGCCTAGATTCCAATAGTCCGCCTTCCAGCACCAGACAACATAATCTTTGCCACTGGCCTTAAAGTCGAATATCAGTTTCTTTGTGGGGCCGCCAACACTGAATGCCCAGTCATAAATCCAGTTGTATCCCATATGCTGTTGCCATTGGTATGCATTTGGATCAGTGATGTAATTCCCTGGATTATTAGCATCCGGGTAAAACTCAAGGAGAAATGCGCCTATTTTTGCCCCGTTCGCCATAGTAAAGTTCCAGATAAAATTCTGGAGGCCTTGGCCAAAGAAAGGCCTCTGAGAATCCCTCTCTCGCCAATCTTCATTAGAATAGCGCGACGCATACCAATTGGCGAAAGGAATTGCAACATTCTCCAGTAATCCAGGTAGTGCCCATCCAAAAATCACATTCCCTAGCCAACCGTTTGAAAAGTGCGAAAAATTACCGGTGTTACCGCCGAGCAAGCCATTGAAAGTGCCATACCACCACTCTGCATTCAACAAATCCACCGAATTGTTTTGCCAAATCGAGTCAGTTATCCAGTCCATCCCATTTCGAATAAATGGGATGTTTCCACCAATCAGATTAAAACCAACCCAAAGTGCCGCCGCAATGATCAACTTTCCGCTGGGGTCAGCATACATCACGGGATTGCCGTTGCAGTAGGCGTACATATTGCTGGCATTGATTGCATCATCGCCCGCGACAAACATAGCATCCGAGTTGATGAACCGCCGCCAGTCGGGGTTGTAGTAACGGGTGTTGAGGAAGTACCAGCCCGTGTGCGGGTCTTGGTAGTACCCACGGTAACGGATGGGGTTGATACTGGCAATCGCGCCGCTGTAAGCAGTAACATTGCCAAAAGCGTCGTAAGTATACGTGCCCACCACATTGCCGCTCGTATCCGTTATCGCCACAACGTCGCTCTGCAGGTTACGCAGGTAATAGTAAACTGCACCGTTATACTTGAACCCGACGGCTTTGCCGCTGGCGTCGTATTGGAAGTCCAGGGTGTTGGCCCCATCGCTCTGACGCATGAGGAGGTCGCCGGAATACAGGTAGTTTATGGTCGTTCCGTTCGCTACCTGCTTAATGCGGTGGCCCGAAGCGTCATAGGTGTAGGCGATATTCAGCCCGTTGCCCGTGAATCCCGTCAATTGGCGTCCTTTACCCCAAGCGAAAGTGTAGCCATTGAATGTCAAGGGATTGCCCAGCGCGTCGTAGGTGATGGCGTTGCCGTCGATCTTCGTCAGCTGGTCTTTCCAGTTGGCGTTGCCGTAGGTATAGCTGTGCACAGTCGCGCCGTTTTTCGTCACGGAGGTCAGGTTTCCGCCGATGTCGTAGTTATACGCATACGTATTGCCGCCGCCCGTTTCGCCGATCAGGCGGTTCAACCCGTCATAGGTATAGGCCGTTGACGTGCTACCCACAGAATTGGCAACGCCGATGATGTTCCCGTTCGCATCGTAGGTGTACGTGTAATTTTGCAGCGCGGTGCCGTTGCCGTTTTCATTTTTATAAGTCTGTACAAGGTTGGTGGTGCTGTTGCTTGCCGCTCCGGCGTAGTACGTAATTGGCGTGAACACCGGCCCGATAGATTGCCCTGTAAGACGGCCCAGCCCATCATGGCTGTAATGCAAAGACGTGTTGTCAAGCGACTTCAGGATAACATCTTCCGGGTTGCCCTTCTCGTCGGTATAGTACCTCGCATCATGTATTGTAGCACCATTTTTTGCGAAAGTCAAGCTGCTTAATTTTCCAGACATGTCGTAATCGTATGCTGTCAGTGACCCATCGCTGCCGGTGACCTTGTTCAAAAGTCCGAAGAAGGCGTAATCGTACTTGTAAGATACACCCGTGGTTTTGTCAACCGTCTGCGACAGCCGATCATTTTCATTGTAGAAATATTCTATCGTCTGCACATTGTTCCATTTTTCGCCGGTTTGACGGTCGCGACTATCATATACAGGCGTGTAAGTCGCACCATTGGCATAGGACTGCTGCGACAGTCGGCGGCGGCTGTCGTAGGTGTTGGACACAAGGGTTTGGCTGCCTACCTTCAAAGCTGTCACGCGATTTTGATTGTCGTAATCATTGGTGTAGGTCATACCATTACGCGTGATGGTTTTCAGTAAGTTGTCCTGCATACCAAAGCTCGTTGTCACAGGGGTGGATGGGTTAGCCTTGCCGGTTGTCGAAAGCCGTTCATCTGTATTCGCGTCATAAGTATAAGTGATGTCATTGCCCTTCGGGTCTGTGACTTTGGTAAGAAGGCCCTTATTTAGGTCATAGGTGTATTTTGTTGTGCCACCACGAGCGTCTGTCACGGTATCAGGATAGTTGCCATTTTGGTAGTATGTCGTCGATTCGACAATTTTTTTATTGTCGGGGGTCGTGACGGTTTGGCTTGCAACCTGCCCATTTGTCGTATAGGTATATTCAAACTTTGTGCCTTCGTTGTTCATTATCTTTTGAACATTATAAGAGTTCGGGACATACACGATATCGGCAACGGTTTCTTTGACTCCGCTAATGGTCTGGTCAACGTCTGTAAGTTTTGTGCCGGAGTACGTGTATTCCATCAATTCGCCATCATCATTGCGGGTGCTCGCCGGTTGGCCCTTGCTATCATACGCGTAACGCTCGCCAAAACTACCCACGTAGACAAATGCATCGTCGAAAGATACGCCGTCAACATGGTAGTAATAGACGAATTGGAAAACAATGTATTTGCACGTCGTTGTCAGTAGATAGGAAGTGGCCTTCGTCTGGTGCTCCATACTAATGGAGCGATCAAAATCGACAACAAGCGGGTCTATTGCCGAGGTCGCGGGGTTTGTATCAATTTTTATGCCGTTTGCGTCATAAACATCCGCAATGATCCCAAACTTTCGGGTATTATATGTGTCGAGCGTCGCATAAGCGGCTGCCATGCCGCCTATGATCAGCACATCGCCAGCTTGGGCATTTACAGGCACAGTTTGCGACACCTTTTTGGCGAGGTCCGGATTACCGGACATCAATAGCCAGTTCCTGCCGTTATATAGCTGCACTCCATCGCCGCTTTGTGTGCCGCTCATCGTCCAGGGAGATACGTTTGTCCCTGTGCCATAAGAAAAATCGCTGTTTTCCACAAGATTGTAAAGTCTCGCGCCGCCGCTCTTTTCCACCTGGATGTTATCGAAGTAAGCCACGCCGGGTGTGCGGGCCAACTCAATGAACACATGGATATTATTGAGGGTACCAGCCGGAAGCGTCATTGTATGTGTGAAACGCTGCCATCCGCTGGTTGAGGCGATCCATTCGCTGCCAGCGGTGTTCCATACGCCGTTGACACAGTAAACAAAGCCAAAGAATACACCGTTGTTGCCGGAAATAGCCAATGCTGTCGGGATATTAATGTCTACAGAAACGGTATAGGTTGCACCTGCGATGCCAGCAAAATCTTGATCAATCTCGAACACGCCGCTGCTGCCGGTCAACTGCATTCTCATTGAGCGGGTGCCCCTGGCACTTTCTGCCGTACTGTAACCATAGCTGCCCGCAGTAGTGGTCTGCAATGCCGTCCATGTGTTGGATTGCTCAAACCCATGGTTTTTCAACAAATTGCTCGAAATTGTCTGCAGGTCTGAACTGACCTCCGGCTTGTTGAATTTATTTCCCACCTCGGAGATGTAATCAGCATACACGGTCTGCCCATCCTGGTTGGTGACGCTGGTGGCCCGGCCAAAAGCGTCGAACAAGTACCGATTGGACTTGCCGTTTTTATTGGTCACGTGTGTGTTGCCTGTCGCCTGCCCGGATGTATTCGTGATGGTATATTGGAAACGCATATAATCAACCTGAGTGCCCGCTTTATCGTATTGGTAAGCATAGCTGACCCGATATCCGCAGCCTGCCGTTGATTGATACGAGAATGCCGCATAGGCGTTGTTGTCCGCTGTAATACGACTGATATAGTTAGTGTATAGATACTGGAATGATGTGAGTTTGGTACCCGGACGGGTGATGCTGATCAAGTTAGCAGTTGTGGCGGTGCTGCTGTAAGCAAAAGTCGTGCTCCGTCCAGCCGGGTCTGTGATAGAAGCCAGCTGGTTATATGCGTTATAGCTCAATGTGGCTATACGCCCCGCGCCGTCCGTGATCTGCGTGATTTTATTGCCACTGAACGTGTATGTCTGCGTATTGCTGTTGTTATCCTGAATCTTGTATAGCTGTCCTGCGCTGTTGAAGAATTTTTTATTGCCCAGCGCGTCCGTGATGATGCGGTCGGAACCGCTGGTCGTCAGTTCAAGCTTTTCATCATACTCGTGTACAATTTTAGCTCCGCTCGTGCGGTAGTAGTGTAGTGTGCCGTCACCATCATAATGCTTGTAGCGATAGCCCTGGCTGTACAGTGAATCGGATGAGCTGATCGCTATTAGTAACTCCTGGATGTTCAAGTGGAATTTCGCGCCGGTATACATACCACTGTAATAGGTGCTATAAATATTGCTGTTGCTGTTGTAGACATGGCCGAGATTAATGGGAAGGCGGTTGCCGGTCATAGCCAGGTCGCTATGAACATAGGTAAGGCTACCGTTGTAGTCGTTCACATAGGCCGTGCCGGAGCGGCCCAAATCAATGGTATCGAATGACCAGTAGTCCTCAAGGCCGATGGCGGTGTTGTAGGCGATCTGCACAACGGGCCGGTAGGAAGTCGTAGAGCAGGCAATACCATACAGGCAGGCCTGTGTATTGTTGGATTCATCGCTGGTGGTGATCATGAAGCCGTTGTTGTTGCTGTTTTCGTACCAGTTCTTTACAGCTTTTGTAATATTGAACTGGTACGAGCCGAAACCAGAAAGCACAGTTGCGTAATCAGTAATTTTGGTGCCGTCGCCTTTTGGCCCGTTTACGCTTTGAGAAGCCGGTTGGTTGTTCCAGGTTACTGAAGAAGCGCTCCAGCTGCTTTTGCCAGTCATGTCAAAGAGATACAGGTATTTACCGCTGCTGTAGTAGTCGCAGGTATCCTGTACGAGCCCAAGGGCTGCGCCAGTGACAACGCTACCGTCAGGCAGGGTGGGCAGGTTGAACCTGAGATACATACGGCGCGCGCCAAGGAGCCCTTTCCCGGCGTAATTGTAAGTCACGTTGCTGTAATTGGTCCCGCCGCTCAACAACGCATTGCTGATGTACGCGTCCTGAATCCCTGTTGCCGAGGTAGTGATTGTTGGGTCGATTGTGACCGGGAGTTCGCGGCTTTCGTCGTTGACCCACGCCGCATCGGCGGTCAAGGTAAGTGTGCCGTCTTCGGCCAGCGTCATTTTCAGCGCCTTGCTTACTTCGCCAGCGGCGTCGTACATATATGGCGCTTCCAGGATGAACAGTGGTTCTTCATCGTCTTTTGCCTTCAACAAATAGATAGAGCCGTCTTCCTGCGGCACCGGAATCAGGCCGCCCAAAGACAGGTTGAACAGGTATGTATATCTATCCTGAATTGCTTTGATTGTTATATATTCTTTGATTTTGCTGGGGGTTACATCATATCCGAGGTCTGCGCCGGGGAAAATATTTCGATACGTGACAGCGGAGGTCAGGTTGTTCTGCTCCATCTTCTTTGCGTTGTCCGCTTCGATTTGGTTTTCCATTTCGGGAACAGCCTCAGCGTCCGCAGCGAGATCGTTATTTACTTCTGCCTTTACCTTTGCAAGGTCTATGGCTTTGCTTGTGGCAAGTTCTTCAGCGGCAGTCTGTTCATCCAAGTCGGCGGGAACTACATCGTCGGCGGGGACAGCGGCAGCCGGTTCTTCAGCGGCGGCAGCTTCTGGTGCGGCGGCGACATCGTTGGCCTGCGCCTTGACGCCCATGCCGAAAGTGTACCCATCCTTGCCGATGGTGATCATTTGCCCATCCGAGAAGTCCTGTGGGATGCGGATGTCCAGCCCGGAGGCGGCGGGGGTATATGTAGTTTTACCAGCAGCGTTTTTCCAGCTGGTGTCAAGCGATAGTGTGTTATCGATGTTTTGCCATTTGCCCGTGTTGTCTTTGTAGTGCACCGGCTCGGCATATAGGGCGACAGTATAGGTTCCGTCCGCATGGCGGAAATGCTTCGTGCTTTCGTCACGCAGTTCCATTACTTCGCCGATAATGGGCGAGGGCGCACGGTTGAGGTCGTCCTCCTTCGTGGACTTGTCCTTCCCGGCAGCTTCGGCTTGTTCTGCAGTAAGAAGCGGTTCGCCTTCCGGACCATCGATCAGGGTGCCCTCGGCGGCACTTTTGTGTACGGCGAGTTGCCCGGCAGACGCTGAATCCAGCGGCGCAGCCCCTACGGGAATGATCTGCACCAGCATCATAAGCGATAGAATGACGGACAGGATTCTGATGAATTTTTTCACTGTGATGTCTCTCTTTCTTTTTTGTGTGATTTGGTTTTGCTTGGCTGTGCGGTTCCGTTGGTTCGTTGCTGGGGTGTGGATTCCAGCAAAACAGTTATTTTTTGTCTGATATCACCTGTTCCTTCCCCTCGTCGTAGATCATCCGCTCAGTACGACACCGCACCGCTATACTCCGTAAAAGTCTCATACTTCGTACCGGCCCAAGCGGTGTACACGGCCTTCGTTCGATACTGGTATCCCTTGACAATATCTTTGCTGAAAGAAGCAGTGCCGTAGTAATTAATAAAAGTTTGCTTAGGGTGGTTGTAATAGTCTGTCCAAGTGTTGCTTGTCGCGAGTTTGCGTTGCAACGTCAGAGTGATTTCCACCTTGGTCGTGATCCCCTTGTAGCCTGTGAGGTCACCGAGGCAATTTGCTTTTCCGCCACTGATAGTAATGCTCGTAATGGTGTTACTAACATAGGCCATGCGTGTCTGTGTTGGCGGGTCATTGGCCGAAGAAAATTCGGTGGCATATGCAGCCGTCATGCAGCCAAGACCCAAGACCAGGCAGAGCGCGAGTGCGAGCAGTCGTTTCAAAATGATCAACCTCCAAATCTTGTTTTACGCAGGGAACTAACCCCTACATAATATAAACAAGATTTGGAGGCGTTTGGTGACGTGTTTTCGGGAAATTTTTAAAATTTTTATTTCGCGGGTTGAATCGACTCCGCTATGCGGAGCAAATCAGCTTCTGAAATGGGACCTAAAACTAAAAACCCATATTGTCCGTCGCTCCAAGCGAGATGCTGTATTCCCTTGCTTGAATAGTAAAGCCCTTCCTTTCCGTTAATCGAATACGACTTTGTCTGAACATCCTCGGTATCAATGCGCAAGACAGAAGAAGTAATTGTATATTGCTTAAATTTGATTTCACCTCCGTCTTCATTTTCGTATGTCCAATCGCAGAAAAATGCAACATCAACGATTCTCGCATCCTTGTTATAGCCGTCTGGCAACCACGTCGGCGTATAGTACGTCTCCAGGGTAGTGGGGAATTGCACCTCCAGCTCTTGGTGAAAGAACACATTCGAAAACTTCTCATAGACCTCCACGATGAATCGAATGACTGGTTCCCGTAGGGCAGATACGCTGAACACTGTCGCTGTCAGCAATATGAGGGCCGCGGCAAAGGAAAGCAGAATCCGCTTCGGTCTTGTGCTTATCAGCGAATAGTATGGTTTTTGGTGCGCTCGGATCAGCCGTTCCATTTTGCGCTCAAATTCTGGCGAGAATGTAACTGGCTTCAGG
This sequence comes from Bacillota bacterium, assembly GCA_009786275.1. Lineage (GTDB taxonomy): Bacteria > Bacillota > Clostridia > Oscillospirales > Acutalibacteraceae > WRMQ01. The sequence continues at coordinate 9,933 of WQTL01000498.1, forward strand.
TTCTTCTCGTATCGCTCGCATTCAGCTGTTTGCACATCAAACAGAGCCTGCTTGAATTGCGGGCTGTTCAAGAGGTCATCCAGGTTCATTTTGCTTCAGCTCCTTCTGCTAGTATAAGCTTGTGTAGCGCCAACCGCGCGCGTTGCAACCGCTTCTTCACGGCACTCTCCGAAAGGCCCAAGGTCTTGGAGATTTCCTTTATTTTGAGATTCTCGTAATACATCATATAAAGGATATCCCGCGGCTCCTTTGGCAACCGTTCAAGTGCCTGGTACAAAGCTTCGTACTCGAACAGTTGCGGGCTCGGATCTTCGACCTGGAGGGAAGCTTCTGTTCCCTCCAGATCAGCGAAGGGCACTTCAACCAGTTTATTGCGTTTGCCAAACAAGTTGAGAGCGTATCCCCTTACCATAATAACAAGATAATTCCGTGTTTGGTGACTGGAAACTTCATCTATTTTTGAAAAATGATTTGCTACGTATAAAAAAGCCTGATGGAGAACATCCTCGGCATCGGCTTCGTTGCGAAGGATGTCGAGCGCAATATTGAGCAGATGGTCCCGGTAGGTTAAGTAGAGGTCGGCCATCTTCGTCTTGTCGTCTGGGCTGTCCAGCATCGCCAGGTAAATATAGAGCATCCCATCGCCTCGCTTCCATTTATCATTATACAATAAATAGGGCGGTTCATCAAGGCTTTTCGCCAAAAGAACCGCGCCGATTTTCCTATTTTGTGTCTGGCTCTTCTATCTCCAATTGATCGTCTATCAGCGCGTTGGTCGTACTGAGCACCGTGCGGAGCTGGCGCGGCGAAAGCGCCCGAAGTCTCTGGTTGAGGTTGGCTATTTCGTCTCCCTCGTCCCACAGCAGGCTATCAACCAAAAAGCAGTTGGGAGCGACGTGCAGCAGATTGCAAATGCGGACAAACACCGGCAGGCTTGGCAGCCGGGAGGCGCTCTCAATTTGCCGGAGGAAAGAAGGATTGACTTCACACAGCTCCGCAAGCCGATTCGATGTCATCTGCTGCTCTCTGCGTATGGTGAACAGTCGTTTCCCAAAAGCCCCCTTGTCCATCTCTGCGCTCGCATCCATTGCCATACCCTGTACCTCTCTCTGCTGTTATCGTTGAGCAATTTACTTGTACTCTAAGTATACAAATTTATCTACTCAAGCGATAGCATCTGAAAGCACTGAAGCGCCACTATCAGCTAGCAAAGAGGGTGAACATGGGAAAAACCCCGCTTGGGGCGGGGCCGCTCAGGTTAAGCGATTCTGTCTGCTATATTAATAACGGGAACCTTCTGACGGTTCGCGTAGCCAACCGTGTAGAATGTGCCCCCGCGCGGCTGGGTTAGGTAGGCGACACAGAAGCCGCTGTTATCTACCAAGTGGCGGTTGCGTTTCAGCATACATCCGTTGTCATATTCCTGCTGAACATATACCTTTTTGTCGCAGGCTTCCAACAGGGCGCTATAACGGTCTTTATCTGCCCGCAACCATTTCGTATCCTGATTCATACAGGGCAACACCATGATCAGCTTGATCTGGGGAAAGCGTTCCTTCAGCCTCAAAACAGTTTTTCCTGCCAGTTGATCGAATCCGATGGCCCCACCACAGCCATAATAGATAATCCCTCTCGTGATCAGCTCCTCGACCACCGCTTCCAGTTGGAGGGTGATGTCAGACAGTCTTCCTTGCGGCAAATATCTGTGGCCTGTGAAGCAACAGACATTTTCTCTCATATTATTCACCCTCCTCCATATCGTCGCCTCCCCATTATACGCTAATAGCATTTGTTAATCAAGTGCTGTTAGCTGCTTTATTTAATCAATAGCATTTGTTAGACTAATGCTAGGAGGTGCGTAGAAAATGAATCAAGCGCTGAATCAAGAGATTGGAAGAAGGCTGCGCGAGCGGCGAGAATATCTGCATATTACCAGGGAGAAGCTTTGCGAGACGGTTGATGTATCACCACAATTTCTCTCGGAGGTGGAACGGGGCGTGAAGGGGCTATCAGTTGACAAGCTGCTGGTGATGTGTGATGGGCTGGGGCTTTCCGCAGATTACGTGTTGCGGGGCAAAGAAAATCTGACGGATGTATCTCCCGTCATTTCAATGCTGGCCACGCTGGAGGAGGCCTACATCCCGCTGGCCGAGGATATGCTGAAGACTTTCTTCCGGGTGATTGCATTGAAGAGTGATGGGGTGAAATGAAAAAACCGCGCCGATGCATAAATGCACCGGCGCGATAAATTTTTATTTTCTTACAATATGAAGCCACCTCACAGCGCGAATGCCGCGATGGCTGGATCTTGCCGCAGATATTTGCGTGCCCGGGAAATCCATGCCGACACGTTATTGCCGGAAGCATCGTCGAAGCGCTTGCCAATTTCCTTGCAGGAATACCCCTGGGCCTGCAACCGAAGGGCTTCAATACCCTTGGCTGTGATGCCGGAAGCGTTTTTGGCTGCGGCGTCGAGTAAACTATCCAAACTATCGCCGAGTCTGACATCATCATAACGTTCATCTGGCAGCAGTTCCTGATCCATATAGACTTCACGGTCTTTGCGAAGCGTAGCATACTCCAGCTCATTGAAAATTTCATTGCGAATCAGCCGGTAGGCGTATGTTTTGAAGGTTGCCTGTGGACCCTCGACATAGCTGGTGGCGGCCTTGCACAGACCGACGCAGCCGATCTGGACCAGGTCGTCATAGCTATACATACCGCACTGATTTGGGTTATGAACCCTGTCCTTTATCACCCGAGTGACCAGCGGCAGGTATTGCTCAACCCGCGCCCGTTCCGCATCCGTCAATTGTAAAGACATAGATTTGGCCTCCCTTCCGATTCTTCAATATTTTCTGGCTTTCCTCGATCACCTGGCGGCAGTAATACTCGCCGAGGTTGCCGATGTGGGCTTGGGACTGCGGGGCCTGCAGGATGGCCGAGAGCCAGCGGTAGGCCTCATCCCGGGACATCATGCCACTGGTGTGCAACTGATCGAAGGACCGATGCGCCTCTATGCGCAGGGCGCGCAGCTTAGCATTGGCCAGAGTGCCCATAGGCTTTTTTGTGCCCGCGTGAGTCCGGATATAAGCGTTACAACCGGGATAGTTATTACAGACATAAAGCATAGTGCCATTGGGGTTCTCATGATAAATGCCAGTGGCGCTGCGGAAGTGCACCGGGGCGCCGCAGTAGGGGCATCGCATTCCCTTTCGTTTTTGATTTCTCATAGTCTTTCATCTCCATTCGTATTTTTGGGCATAAAAATAGCCAACAGGCTGCTGTGCATAGCAGAGCTAGTCGTTGGGATTCGTCGCTCCAACGTCCGACTCTGCAGCATCAGCAGCCTATTGGCTCTGACAGTAAGGAGTCTACTGACTCCCGCTCTAAGGCGAAAACAAAATCCCCGCGCCATCCAAGACCACTCTGTGCGCGGTCCGTAACGGATCCCTGCCCCTCGTGGACAGGTCAAACGGAAGGGTACCGTCCTCCGTACCGAAAGCCTGACGCAAAGCCAAAATGCTTCGCTAGGCGTGGGGATTTGCTGCCCCTGTATTGTAGCACATTTTGAGGAAAAAAGCAAGGAATATCAAGGGTTTGACACGTATTTCTCCCTTTTGCACAAGCCGGTTTCCATATCTGAGTCTGGGAGAGATTTTTCGTCATAGTGCCTAAATATCAGTCCTCATAATCCTCTTCCTCATCGTCGTCAACACGGCGTTTCTTGAGCGACGCCAGGACGATCAGGGCAATCACCGCCGCGACGATGCCCCCGCCAAAGATCAGAATGTGCTTGATGGGGACGCCTTCGGGGGTCGGCTCCTCTTGCTGCGCGGGCTGCTCTGCGGGAACCTCGGTACCGGGTTCGGTGAGCGCCGCCAGAAAGGCGTCCAAGTCCACATCGGGATCGGTGGTGGCTGCGATGTCAGGCGCCGTGCCGGCGGCAGCGGGCGGCGTATCCGCGGCGGGTGCCGTGTTGGTTGCTTGCGCTGCCGGCAGACTGCCAGGCTGCGCTGTTCTCTGCACGCGGCTGAGGGTGAATGTCTTGCTGCCGCCCAGGTCCATCTGCAGCAAGCCGGTCTCGCTGACCACCACCGTGCCCGGGTACATCCCGGCATCGGTTCGCAGCTCGAACCGCGTGCCGGCCCAGCCGGGGCCAAGCTGGATGACCAGCTTGGCCGGCTCGCCGGAGATTTGCAGGGTGGACTCGCCCGTGTCAGCGGACGCGGGAACGACGGTCAGCAGGAATGCCATGAGCAGCGCCGCGGCGAAACACAGAAGCTTACGCGGGCGTTTCATCGGCGATGTCCTCCTCCTTGCGGCGGTGCCTGATCATGACGAACGCGCACCCGCCGGCGGCGCAGAGCACAGCCAGCGCGATGCCGGCAATCAGGAAGCTGTCGCCGGTCTTGGGCGGCGGTTCCTGGGTGATCGTTACCTTTTCATTAAAGATATCGACGCGCAGGGTCTCGTTCTCCACCAGTTCCACCGTAATGGGTTCGGGTATCTTGTAGCCCTTGGCAGCCTCGGTTTCGACCTCGGTGATGGTGTAGGTGTTCAGGTGCATGTTCTCAATAAAAATCTCGCCTTTTTCATCGGTCACGAAGGTCTCGTCATAGCCCTCGCCCTCGATCCGGAAAGTGAAGCCCTCCTTCTTGCCGTCGGAGGAGCTCTTCAGGATACGCAGGTTGCCCACGCGCCGGGCATTGACGAAGCCCACGCCGGGCATGTTCTCAATGAGAACCGCTTCCTCCTGGCCGGTGATCTCGAAGGGAAAAACCCGCTTGTCCAAAGCGAAGCCCTTCGGACTTTCTTTCTCGACGAGAATATAGCGGCCGGCGGGCAGGTCCTCCATGATATGCACACCGGGTTCCGTTTCTTTCATCGTACCGACGAGAGCGTCGCGGCGATTGAGCTTTCCGTTGCCGTTGGCGTCTTCGTAGACCTCGAACACGGCGCCCTCCAGCCGGACCTTCGGGTTGTCGGCGTCCACCTTGATGAGCATGACCTTG
>WQTL01000499.1 GCA_009786275.1 Bacillota bacterium
ATACGCCCGCAACAATCACAAGCCCAAGGTGAGCATCATCACCAAGGCCAACGTGGTCAAGACCACCGACGGCAAATTCCTGGCCCTGTGCAAGGAGGTCGGCGCGGAATACCCCGAGATCGCCACCGACGAATGGTACATCGACATTACCACCGCCAAGCTCATCGACGAGAAGCGCCGCCGCGACTTCAGCGTGTTCGTGCTGCCCAACCTCTACGGCGACATCCTCACGGACGAAGCCGCCGAGTTCCAGGGCGGCGTGGGCACCGCCGGCAGCGCCAACATCGGCAAGCGCTACGCCATGTTCGAGGCCATCCACGGCTCCGCGCCGCGCATGGTGCGAGAGGGCCGCGGGCAGTACGCCGACCCCTGTTCCATGCTGCGCGCGAGCGTCCTGCTGCTGAACCACATCGGGCGCCAGGACAAGGCCGCCCTGCTGGAGCGCGCCCTCGATATCTGCATGTTCGAGGAGAAGCGCATGCAAATCACCGGGCGGGATACGGGCTGCACGTGCGGGGAATTTGGGGAGTATGTGATGGAGACGATGGGGAGGCTGTAAACGCAAACAGGTGAAGCCGCACGAGGAACGTCGCTCCGCGATGCCATCCTCACCCGCCCGAGGCGGGAGCTCCTTCCACGGGAAGGAGCCTTGGGGATTAGCAAAAACGGCTGCGCGCATCAAACACCTGCTTGGGCTTAATCCCCCAGGCTTCCTCCCGTGGAGGAAGCTGTCGCCTCGGGCGACTGATGAAGGCAGTGCAGGGCACGCGCGAAGCGCCGCGTTCCGTGTGCGAATCTCCCCAACTGTAGGGTCGGCACTTTTGCGAGCCTTAGCTGCGCAAAAGTAGTTGCCGCCCGCAAACCAACATAATTCCTTCAATCTCGGGTGGCATGAATGCCACCCCTACAGGAGGTTCCCATGCCAACCAAAACCAAACCGCCGAACCCAAAAGCCATACGCGGTTGGGGCATCACTCTGATTATCGTGGGCTGCGTGACCTGGCTGCTATGCAACACGTCTACAGTAACATTTTATATGTACCCTCCCACTTTGCTGGACATCCTTTGGGGCGTGGCCTGCTGGCTGCCCATTCCATCGCTCGGGTGCGCAATCGCAAGCCTAGCGCTGGCGGATAAAAGCCGGTTCAAAGCGGCACGCACGCTTGCGATCATCGCCGGGGCATTGCTCGCGCTGCCCTTGGGTTTCTTCTTATATATCATATTGTTTATATCATATTAAGGGAGGCTTCTGATGACCCACCCCCTCACCCTCGCCGTTGTCGGCTCCGGTTCCACCTACACCCCCGAACTCGTCGACGGCCTCATCAAAGCCCGCGCCAGCCTGCCGATTAAGCGCATCGCCTTCATGGATATCGATCAAAGAAAGCGCGAGATTGTCGGCGGTCTATGTTTGCGTCAACTGCGCAGCGCCGGCATGGACTGCGAGGCCGTGCTCACCGGGGACCTGGACGAGGCCCTGCGGGGGGCCGACTTCGTGGTGACGCAGATACGCGTGGGCAAACTGCCCGCGCGGCACCTGGACGAGACCATCCCGCTCAAATACGGCCTCATTGGGCAGGAGACCACGGGCATCGGCGGGTTTTTCAAGGCCCTGCGCACCATCCCGGTGATGGCGCACATCTGCGCCCGCATGGAGGAGCTCTGCCCGGAGGCGTGGCTGATCAACTTCACCAACCCCTCGGGGATCGTCACGGAGTTCGTGCTGAACCACACGAAGGTCAAGTGCATCGGCCTGTGCAACGTGCCCATCAATATGCTTGACGACACCCGCGAGGAGGTCGGCGCGGGCTGCGATATCACGTACCTCGGGCTCAACCACCTGAGTTGGATCACCAGCGTGCGGCGCGATGGGGAGGAGCTTCTTCCCGGCATGCTTGAAACCGGATTTTCCGCCAAGGTGATGGAGAACATCCAGGACGATGGCTTCACCCTGGAGTGCCTGCGCGCCGCGGGGGGCATCCCGAGCTCGTATTTGCAGTATTATTATAGCAGGGACGCCAAGCTGCGGCATCTGCTTGCGGAGGAGAAATCCCGTGCGCAAACTTGCATGGAGATCGAGGAGCAGCTGCTGGCGCTCTACCGGGACGAGAGCATCATCGAAAAGCCCGCCCTGCTGGATAAGCGCGGGGGGCACAAGTACTCCCTGGCGGCGGTGTCGCTCATCGACGCCATCGCCAACGACAAGCGCGACGTGCAGGTGGTGAACGTGCTCAACCGGGGCGCGCTGCCCTTCATGGAGGATCGCGACGCCGTGGAAATCGCGGCGGTGATCGGCTCCGACGGGGCCGAGGCCGTGCCCATCGAACCCACTTGGAACGACCACATCTCCGGCCTGATGCGCACTGTCAAAATCTACGAACGCTATACCGTGCGCGCGGCTGTCACGGGCAACGAGGACGACGCCATGCGCGCCCTGCTGGCGCACCCCCTGGTGGGCGACTGGGACAAGGCCCTGGCCTGCTTCGGGGAGATGAAGCAGGCGCATCGGGCGTGGCTGCCGCAGTTTTTCGGAGGGTGATTCTATGCAGCGCGAACAATTCGGCCCGTGGGAAATCGAATATGACCGCGAGGCCACCCGGGCGGCGTACGCGCGGATGGAGCCCTACGGCTGCACATGCCGGGGATGCCGGAATTATCTGGCGAACATTCCTTCTTTCCCCGAAGAGGTACTGCTCTTTTTTGAGCGGCTTGGCGTATCGCCCGAAAAGCCGACAGAGGTTCTCGGCGGTAACCACGGGATTTTCCACTTGGCGGGGAAGTATATTTCCGGCGAGGATATCTGGCAGACGGTGCCGAAAGATTATCAAGGCTCATTTGAAGAGTTGGAGGCGCATTGCCGTGCCCATGCCCCGCAGTGGATTCCTGTCGCGGATGATTTCGATGTAGGCTTCACCAGAAGCATTGACTTGCAGCCGGAAGCAATCTCCCCGGAACAGACCTTGCAGATGGAAATTTCTTTCCGGTTGCCCTGGCTGCTGGACGAACCCTGTACATAAGGAGATGAATTGATGGTTACGCACATGGTTTTTTGGAAGCTCAAGGACGACGGCTGCAAAGAGGAGAACGCCCGCTGCATCAAGGAGGGCCTGGAGGCCCTGGTGGGCGTGGTGCCCGGCCTGCTGGAAATGCGGGTGGGCCTGAACCTGAACGGCGGCGAATACGACCTGGCGCTGTGCTCCCGCTTCGCAAGCATGCTGGCCCTGCACGGCTACGAGACCCACCCCGAGCACCTGCGGGTGCGCGCGTTCGTCAAGCGGGTGGCTGCGGCCCGCGCGGCGGTGGATTTCGAAGCGTAGAATTTTACTTGAGTTACCCCAAAATCAAACACCCCTGAGCGCCAGTTGCGCAGAACAGCCAGAAGGTCTTCGCTTGGGCCCGGGAAGAGGAACGCAGGCGCGTTGCGGGAGGTAAGCGATACCATCAGCGGTGGCGCAGTGAAGGAAGCAACGCCGAAAATGTTGAAAAGAGAACGTAAAAATACGCCGTGAGGCGGCAACAAGCTGTGCAGGAAGTACATATGATTGTTCATGCAAGGCAGCTCCTTTTGCTTGTGGCATATGGGCTTGTGGTGATTCCATTATACCACTTTCGGGGCTGTTTTGCAATTTTGTACAGTATTTTCCCCCCGCGTTTTCGGCGGTTTTCCCTTGACACACCCGATCTCCTTGCGTTGCTTGCGCTTGCTTATCTGGCTGGTTTGGAAATGGGGTAAGTCAAGAATCTTCTTCTTGACAAACGAAGTCAAATAGATTATTCTTATAGAATAATGAAATAAGGAGGGTACACCAATGAAACGATTTTTTGCCGCCGGATTGGCCCTGCTGCTGGCGCTTGCCTTAAGCGCGCCGGCCTTTGCACTGGAGGAGAAAGCTTACATGGTCAACAACCCTTACAAGGACGTCGTCTGGGACGTGTGGGAGCCCTTCAAGGCCAACCTGCACACCCACACCACCTTTTCCGACGGGACGGACTCCCTGGCGGCCATGGCGGAGGCGTACTACGCCCAGGGCTACGAGGTCATCGCCAACACCGACCACGGCGTAATCAGCAAGCCCTGGGACCAGAAGCCAGTGACCGTGTTCCCGCTGAACGTGGTCAACATCGGCAAGCCAAGCGACGTCCTCACCAGCGCGCGCATGGCGGAGATGAACGCGGGCGTTGGCGAGAACCGGAACGGCCGCAAGATGATCCAGGTGCCCTTGGGGATAGAGATGAACGCCGCCACCGTGTTCAAGAGCCACGTCGTCGGCCTCTACGGAGGCTGGGGCTACGCCTGGTTCGGCCTTTCCACCGACTTCCGCATCCCCATCGCGGGCACGCAGCGCTGCGGCGGGGTGTCCGTCATCGCCCACCCGGGCGACTGGATCAAGAGCGCGGGCGACGCCGATATCGCCCGGGACCCCGCCAACGTCAACTTTTTCGCCGACATCCTGCGGGATTACGACAGCTGCCTCGGTATGGAGGCCTACAACGGCGGCGACAGCGTGACCCGCCATGACCGCGTGCTGTGGGACCAGCTGCTCATGCGCCTGATGCCCGAGGGCAGGCATGTCTGGGGCTTCGCCAACGACGACAGCCACAACACACGCGACATCGGCCGCACGGCGGAAATCCTCTTCATGGAGAAAAACACGCCGGAAGACGTGAGAAATTGCATTGAGACCGGGGCCTTCCTCGCCTGCTCGCACCGCGACAACCCGATGAATATCGACGGCGACAGGACGAAGCCCTTCCCCGGCATCACGAAGGTCACCGTCACCCCGGACGCCAAGTCGATCACTCTTGTAGCCAACGAATACGATACCATCACGTGGATCACCGACGGCGAGGAGGTCGCCGGCAGCGGGCTGACCGTCGACCTGACCCAGGCAAAGGTCAAAAGCTACGTGCGCGCGCAGCTCGTCAACGCGGACGGCGTCACCCTGACGCAGCCCTTCGGCGTGGACAAGGGCGACGGCTACAGGCACCCGGACGACAGCCTGAAGGGCTGGGAAAAGGTCAAGTGGACCCTCAATCTGTACCTGACCAAGAACGTCTTCGGGTGGATTGTGGTGAACATCGGGAAACTGTTCGACAAATAGAGAGGTATATAGACATGGCCAAAGTTACATTCAACGAGGAGCTCTGCAAGGGCTGCGGGCTGTGTATCGACGCCTGCCCGAAAAAGCTCGTCGCGCTGCGGGAGGATACGCTGAACCTGAAGGGCTTCCACCCGGCGGGCGTGGCGGACATGGACGCGTGCATCGCCTGCGCGTTTTGCGCCACGATGTGCCCGGACTGCGTGATCACGGTGGAGAAATAGCTCCCCCCCGCCCTGCTTTTTACAGAGACGCACGGCAGTGCGTCTCTACATACAAATTACAATGAGTGTAGAGACGCACGGCAGTGCGTCTCCGGGAGAGAGGTTTACGCATGTCTGATAAAGTTTTGATGAAGGGCAACGAGGCCATCGCCGAAGCGGCCATACAGGCCGGGTGCAGGCATTATTTCGGCTACCCCATCACCCCGCAGACGGAGATCGCGGCCTACATGTCCAAGCGGCTGCCCAAGGCGCAGGGCGGCTGCTTCCTGCAGGCCGAAAGCGAGGTGGCGGCCATCAATATGGTCATCGGCGCCAGCGCCGCGGGCAAGCGCGCCATGACCTCCAGCTCCAGCCCGGGCATCGCCCTGAAGAGCGAGGGACTTTCCTACCTCGCGGGCTGCGACCTGCCAGCCGTGGTGGTGAACATCCAGCGGGGCGGGCCGGGCCTGGGCAGCATACAGCCCGGCCAGGCGGACTACTTCCAGGCCGTCAAGGGCGGCGGGCACGGGGATTACCGCATGGTGGTGCTCGCGCCCAGCACTGTGCAGGAGGCCTTCAACTACACGGCTTTGGCCTTCAGCCTGGCCGACAAGTACCGCGTGACCAGCATGATTCTCAGCGACGGCATATTGGGCCAGATGATGGAGCCCGTCGATTTTACTTCGCTTCGCTTCTATAATTCTGAGCAGGAAGAGAAAGCCTGGGCGCTCACCGGCACGGAGAACAAGCGCCCGCCCAACATCATCAACTCCCTGTTCATGGACCCCATCAAGCAGGACCCGGAGGAGCTGGAGAAGGTCGTCTTCGCCCGCTACGAGCGCTACGCCGAGATCGAGAAGGCCGAAACCCGCTGGGAGGAGCGCTTCACAGAGGACGCCGACGTGGTCGTGGTGGCCTACGGCGCGGCGGCGCGGGTGGCGGCCAACGCGGTGCAGGCGGCACGGGCCGAGGGCATCAAGGCGGGTTTGCTGCGGCCCATCACGCTGTGGCCCTACCCGAAAGCGCCCCTGGCCGCGCTGGCGCAGCGGGCCAAGGCCTTCGTGTGCGTGGAGATGAGCATGGGGCAGATGGTGGAGGACCTGGAACTGGCCATCCGCTGCGCGAAGCCCGTGCTGCGGAGCAACCGCACGGGGGGCATGGTGCACGGCGTGGAGGAGATATTGGCGAAGATCCGGGAGGCGGACGCGTGCTAACCATCGAAGAGGACATCCAGCGCTCTTCCCTAAGCGAAAGCCTGCAAAAAGCACATCTTGCGTTTTGCCGTTTTCTAAAGGACAACGCGTTCTCAATCGAACCGGAAGCCGATGGAAACGGGTGGCAAATCATTTATAGGAATGAGCTGATTGGTCATACGAACTATACCAATGCAGGCGTTTGGATTGACACCTGCGATTTTGGCGGCAGCGATTCGGCAAACGATACACTGAAAGAAACCACATGGGCTCATGCGAGAGCTTGCGAGCAATGCGGCTGCGGCAATCAACCGGGCTCTGACAAAATCATTTTCGGCAGGAAATTCGAGCATCTCTGCTTTGCCCATTTGGAGTTTTTGAATCCTGACGCTGAAACGCTGGAAGATATTAAGAGACTATTGTCGCTATTTAGACAAACCCATATCTGAGGTACCCTATGCCCAATATCCCCAAATCCCATATCCGCAATTTCTCCATCATCGCCCACATCGACCACGGGAAATCCACCCTGGCCGACCGCCTGCTGGAGCTCACTCAGACGGTGGCCCTGCGGGACATGACCGCCCAGCTGCTGGACAACATGGACCTGGAGCGCGAGCGGGGCATCACCATCAAGGCCCACGCGGTCACGCTCTACTACGAGGCCGAAAACGGCGAAACCTACGAGCTGAACCTCATCGACACCCCCGGCCACGTGGACTTCAACTACGAGGTCTCCCGGGCGCTCGCCGCCTGCGAGGGGGCGCTGCTGGTCATCGACGCCTCCCAGGGCATCGAGGCGCAAACCCTGGCGAACACGTACCTGGCCCTGGACCACAACCTGGAGCTGGTGCCGGTGATCAACAAGATCGACCTGCCCGCCGCCGAGCCGGAGCGCGTGGCGCACGAGGTGGAGGACGTCATCGGCCTGGATTGCAGTCAGGCCCCGCGCGTGAGCGCCAAGACCGGCGAGAACGTTGCCCAGGTGCTGGAGCGCATCGTGCGGGATATCCCGCCGCCGCCCGAGGCCAATGACGACGCCCCCCTGCGGGCGCTGGTGTTCGACAGCATCTACGACCCCTACAAGGGCGTGATTGTCTACGTGCGCGTGATGGAGGGGACCCTCAGCGCGGGCGAGACCATGCGGATGTTCGCCAGCGGCGCGGAATACAACGTGGTGGAGGTCGGCCGCATGCGCGCCACCCACATGGAGCCCTGCGAGGTGCTCAGCGCGGGGGAAGTGGGCTATATCACGGCCTCCATCAAAACCGTGAAGGACGCCTGCGTGGGCGACACCGTCACGAAGATCGAACGCCCCGCCGCCGAGCCCCTGCCGGGCTACCGCACGGCGCTGCCCATGGTGTTCTGCGGGGTGTACCCGGCGGACGGCGCGGACTACGAGGCCCTGCGGGAATCCCTGGAAAAATTGCAGCTCAACGACGCCGCGCTCAGCTACGAGCCTGAGACCTCCGGCGCGCTGGGCTTCGGTTTCCGCTGCGGCTTCCTTGGGTTATTGCATCTTGAAATCGTGCAGGAGCGCCTGGAGCGCGAATATAACCTGGACCTGGTCACGACCGTGCCCAGCGTCATCTATCACTTTAAGCTCATTGACGGCAGTCAAGTGGAAATCGACAACCCTACCCACTACCCCGACCCCATGAAGATCGAAGCCAGCGAGGAGCCCTTCACCAACGCGCACATCTACGCACCGGCGGAATACGTGGGCACCATCATGGAGCTGTGCCAGGACCGCCGAGGCGTGTTCAAGGACATGACCTACGTCACCGCGGACCGCGTGGACATCCACTACGAGCTGCCGCTGGGGGAGATCATCTACGACTTTTTCGACAGCCTGAAGAGCCGCACCCGGGGCTACGCCAGCTTTGACTACGAATTTTTGGACTACCGCCCGTCGAAGCTGCAGAAGCTCGATGTGCTCTTAAACGGCGATGTGATCGACGCGCTGTCGTTCATTATCCATGCCGATAAGGCCGTGCCGCGGGCGAGAAGAATCGCCGAGCAGCTCAAGGAGCATATCCCGCGCCACATGTTCGAGATTCCCGTGCAGGTGGCCGTCGGGGCCAAAGTGATTGCCCGGGAAACCGTGAAGGCCATGCGCAAGGACGTGCTCGCCAAGTGCTACGGCGGCGACATCACCCGCAAGAAGAAGCTGCTGGAAAAGCAGAAGGAGGGCAAGAAGCGCATGCGGCGCTTCGGCCAGGTGGAGGTGCCGCAGGAGGCGTTCATGGCGGTGCTGAAGCTGGATGAGTAAAACGCGCAGCGCGCAGCGCCGCAGCATAAAGATCCTCGCGGCAAGTGCGCCGCAGCTCGTCCGGGGGCTTGGGCGCGTCCGATGCCGGGAAAATCCCCGCGAAGCCCGCCGCCGGGAGGGCGTCCCCCCCCTGCCCTAGGCATCCGCAAATGCCCAGCACCGGCACGTTTTTCGCTTTCGATCGCAGAAGGACGCCGTAGGGCGCTTTGCCTTGCAGGGTTTGGGCGTCCATGCGGCCCTCGCCGGTGATTACCAGGTCCGCCCCGGCGAGCAGGGCGTCGAAGCCAGCGCAGTCCAGCAGCAGGTCGATCCCCGGGCGCAGGCTGCCGCGCAGGAACGCCAACACGCCGAAGCCCAGGCCGCCCGCCGCGCCGGAACAGGAGACAGGGGTCAGGGGGGAGGCGTCAGGGGATACGAGGTCGGCGATGTGCCGCAGGCCCGCGTCCAGCCGCTGCACCATGGCCGCGTCCGCGCCCTTCTGCGGGGCATAGACATACGCCGCGCCCCCGGTGCCGAAGAGGGGGGCATCCACGTCGCAGGCGGCGGTGACGGGCAGGGCGAAGGGCTCCTCGGGCGGGGCGATCTTTGCAATTTGCGATAACGTGCCGCCCGCGGGGCAGAAGCTTGTCCCGTTTGCGTCAAAAAAGCGCCAGCCCAGCGCGTGGGCCATGCCGCAGCCCGCGTCGTTCGTGGCGCTGCCGCCCAGGCCTAAGAGGATGCGCGCCGCACCGGCGTCCCGCGCCGCGAGCATCAATTCGCCCAGGCCCCGCGTGGTGGTCCGCTCCGGGTTGAGGCCATGGGGGCGGGCCAATTCCAGGCCCGCGCACGAGGCCGTCTCCAGGACAGCCGTGCCGTCTGGCAGCAGGAGATATTCGGCCTCCACGGGTTCGCCGTAGGGGCCTGAAACCATATAGGTACGCAGTTCTCCGCCGCAGGCGGCGTGCCAGGCGCGGGCCATGCCCTCCCCTCCGTCGGCCAGGGGGAGCGTGCGGATTTCTATGCCGGGATACACGTCAGAGAAGGCCCGCGCGATGATCTCGCAGGCCTGCGCCGCTGTGAGGGTGCCCTTGAAGGAATCGGGGGCGACGAGGATTTTCATAAGGTCAGCTTGGTCCTTTATTTCAGATACCCGAAGTGCGTGGGTTCGGCGGCGGAGATGATAGAGCCCATGCTGTTGGAGATGATCTGCCCCAGGGCCGGGTTCGGGATCATGCTGGCGGCGAAGGGGGCGGCGTATTCGGCCAGGGTGCTCAAGGAGGGCACCGTGCGGGGCTGCATGCGCACCTGACGGCCCCGGAAGGTGAAGGTCAGGCGGCGCTCGGCCACGGAATTCAGCGGGCGGATCCAGATGTGCAGCTTTTCCCCGCCGGGGGCGTCGGGCGTGCCCTCCCAGGCGGCGCTGCAGCTGACGGTGAAATCCACGCCGCCCAGAGTGATCTTGCACAGGCGGGCGGCCCCGTCCATGCCGCACAGGACGGTGTTGCGCTCCGCGC
Organism: Bacillota bacterium; assembly: GCA_009786275.1. Classification (GTDB taxonomy): domain Bacteria; phylum Bacillota; class Clostridia; order Oscillospirales; family Acutalibacteraceae; genus WRMQ01. Next base: position 10,261 of record WQTL01000499.1, read on the forward strand.
CCTCGTTCCAGCTGAACTTCATCGTGTGCTCCTGGAAGCGCATGCGCACCTTGTCGATGCCGCCGGCCTTATCGGCGGACATGAAGAACACCGCCACGGGCATCACGCTCACGGGGAAGCCGAACATCTTCGGCAACTGCTGCATGGTGTTGGGGAACAGCGCCGTGCGCCCCTCCAGCTTTTCCTCCATGGCGGCGCTGCGCGGGGCCTCGGCCAGCACGGGGTAGTCGGGCAGGGCGGGGATGGCTTCGCCCTCCGGCAGCGCCTCCTCGCTCTCGAACAGCTGCGGCAAATGCCTGAACAAGCAATCCAATGTACTGCGTGTAAAAACTTCGCCGCCGGTGGTCATCACGCAGGCGTCGTACTGCGGGAAGATGACGCCCATCTGCGAGAACACGCCGTCCGCCCTGTAGGAGCCCGGAATGGAATTGACCCAGAAACAATAGCCGTAGCCGTTGCCGCCGTGCTCGTCGGTGCGGTGGTCGTAGTTCATCACCAGGGGGCTGCCGGAGGCCTCCACCCAGGCGGCGGGGATGATCTGCCTGCCTTCAAACACGCCCTTTTGGGCGTAGCAGGTCATGATCTTCGCGAAGCTCTCCGTGGTGAGGTAAAGCCCCCAGCCGCCGGCCTCCACGCCGTTGCCGTCGTTTTCCCAGAAGGGGCGCGGGATGCCCAGCGGCCCGAACAGGCGCGGCATGAGGTAATCCACCACGCCCATGCCGGTGAGGTTCTTGAGGATCACGCACAGGATGTAGGGGCCCTCGTTGCTGTAGTTCCAGCCCTCGCCGGGCGCGTAGGACCACTTGCCGTCGGCGTAGTCCTTCAGCCAGCGCTTTTTGGCTTTGTCGGCCATGGGGCTCACCAGCTTGCCGGCGGTCATGGTGAGCAGGTGCCGCACCGTGAGGCTGTCGAGGTTCGGGTCCTGCCCCTCCTCCCCCAGCTCCGGGACGAGATCAATCACCCGGTCCTCCACGGTCAGCAGGCCCTCCTCCACCGCGAAGCCCACGGCGCAGGAGGTGACAGACTTGCTCACCGAGAACATCACGTGGGGGAAGTTGGGCGAATAGGGCCTGCGGAAGGTCTCGAAGGCCACCTTGCCGCGGCGCACCACCATCACCGAGTGCCACTCCAGATTGCTGTCGATGGCGTCCTGCATCAGCGCAGAAAGCTCCCAGGAAGAGATCTGAACTTCCTCTGGGCGGGCAGCGCGCGGCATTTTTTTCTCAGGCATACTTATTTCTCCTCTGCAACAAAAAAATTTTTTCAATTTCCGTAAACAAATGTTTGACATTTGAGAACTTCTATGATATAATACAAATGTACTGAAAATCCTCAAGGAAAGGGTCGATCTTTATGAAAACGCAAGAGCTCAACAAAACCCAGCGCCGGGTCTACGAATTCCTGCTGGAGCGCACGCAGGACGGCGTGCCCCCCTCCGTGCGGGAAATCGGCGAGCGCGTGGGCCTGAAATCCACGTCCTCGGTGCAGGCGAACCTGGACGCCCTGGAAAAGCGGGGCTTCATCACCCGCGACCCCATGCACAAGCGCTCCATCCGCATCGCGGGGCAGCAGGCCGCGAATGTGCTGCAGGTGCCGCTGCTGGGCACCGTCACGGCGGGCGCGCCCATCCTGGCCGTGGAGCAGATCGAAAGCTACCTGCCCTACACGGGCCCGGTCTCCCGGGATAAATCGCTGTTCGCGCTGCGCGTGCGCGGCGAAAGCATGATCAACGCGGGCATCCTGGACGGCGACACCGTCTTCGTGGAGAAGACCCCCGTGGCCCGCAACGGAGACATCGTGGTCGCCCTGCTGGAGGACGAGGCCACCGTGAAGACCTTCTACAAGGAGAACGGCCACTTCCGCCTCCAGCCCGAAAACGACCTGCTGGAGCCCATCTTCTGCGAGGAAGTCATCATCCTGGGCAAGGTGATCTCGCTGCTGCGGTACTATTGATACAGTCCAGGTAGTGCGCACCCTTCTCCTCGAAATCTTTATACGCGTTGTAGCTGGCGGCCGCCGGGGAAAGCAGGCAGGTTTTCCCCGCAGCCGTGCAGCGGTATGCCGCCTCGACGGCCTCCTCCATGGTCCGCACTGAAACGATAGCTTTGCGGCTGCCTTGATCCTTGAGCAGCCCGGCTATGCTATGCCCGGTCTCGGGCATACATATGATCGTACGCATGGGGCGCTTGTCCAGTTCGCGGGCGAACTCCCGGTAGTCCAGGCCGCGGTCCAGCCCGCCGAGGAGGAGGGTGTCCACATCCCCCAGGGCGTCCACCGTAAGGAGCACCCCCTGCGGGATGGTGGCGATGCAGTCGTCCACCCAGTGGATGCCGTCGGCTTCGCTGACCGGGCACATGCGGTGCGGGATGCCCGGGAAGCCCGTCACGGCTTGGCGTACGCCCTCTTGGCTGGCACCCAGCCGCAGCGCCGCCGTGGCCGCGAAATAGACGTTTTGCCGGTTGTGCTCGCCGCGCAGCCGCGCGTTCAAGCCGTCCAGGGAGCGCAGGAAGGGGTCGGCCTCCCCCGCCCCGAGGCCCACGGGCACGCGCTCGGCGCGGCAGGCGCTGAGATCGACCATCTCATCCAGGGGCTGGCCGGCGTTGTAGATAAGAATATCTTCCGGCGCCTGGTATCGGCAGATATGCGCCTTGGCCGCCGCATAGCCCGCGAACCCGCCGGCGTAGTGGTCCAGGTGCTCCTGGTAGAGGTTCGTCCACACCGCCACGTGGGGCGAGGCGCGGGTGAATTCCAGCTGGTGGCTGGACATCTCGATCACGGCGATTTCGCCATCCACCTCGTCAAAGCAATCAAGCACCGGCACGCCCACGTTGCCGATCAGGCGCGCAGGTATGCCGGAGGCGCGCAGCATGGCGTGCAGCAGGGTGGAGGTGGTGGTCTTGCCCTTGCTGCCGGTGACGCCGGCCTTCACGCAGGGGGCGAAGCGCAGAAACAGGTCCGTCTGGCAGGTGATTTCCAGCTCCGGCGGCAGGGGGATATCCCGCAGGGAGACGCCCGGAGATTTCAGCAGGATGTCGCATCGGCGCAGGATATCGAGGTAGCTTTCACCGCAGAGCAGGGCCGCATGGGGGTCGCCGCCGAGCTCTACGGGGGCTTGGTCGGCGATGAGCAGCGGGCGGTTCGGAAAGTGCCTGCGTAAAAACGCGTAGCTGGAACGGCCCTCGCGCTCGAAGCCCAGCAGGCCAAGGCGCTTTCCGCTTAAGAATTCAAACAGCTGCGCTGACATAGGCATACATCCTTTCCGCCGCGGGCAAAAACTCCGCCGGGATATTGTGCGCGGGGTTCCATGACCGCAGCAGTTTTTGCGCGCCCTCGGGCCTGCCGCCAAGCAAATCCATGGCCGCGCGCGCCTCCTCCACCGTGCCGACGCATTCGAATGGTTTTTCGTGCGATTCGCCCAGGAGGGCGCGCAGCTCGCCCTGCAATCCCGGCTTTTCCAGGAGGTTTTCGCCAAAAATCTCTGTCATGCGGGACTCGGGCAGGAAGGGTGCCAGCATCAGGCAGACAAACAAGCATTTGGCGCAGCGCCCGCACCAGGCGTTGCGCTTGCTGCCCGCGTTGCAGCTTTTGAATGCAGAGTGGTACTGCGGCAGCGCGGCAAACTGCCGGGCGATCTGCAGCTCGTGGAAGGGCCGCAGCAGGCTGAAATAGCGAATAGGCAGACCCAGACGCCGCACAAGCCAGGCGTTGCAGCCGCGCTCAAATTGGTAGGATTTGGAATACTGGTGGTTCACGTCGGTGCCGGGGACGCTGGCCTCGTTGGCGCTGGCCTCGTTGGAAAGCACCAGCTCCCCCGCGCCGATAAGGTAGGCGCAGTAAAGCCCCAAAAAGGCCACGACGGCCGAAAAGGGCGTGTGCCCGTTGAGAAAGCCCTCGGCGTTGCGCGCCAGCAGGGCCGGGTCGATCGTACGGTGCGTGCGCAACAGGCGCTCCGGCGCGAAGCCCGCCGCAGCGAAGGTATCGGCGCGCGCCGGCTGGTCGTTCACGGTGAAGCCGTAAAGCGGCCGCCCCATCTCTTTCAGCAGCTGAAGCGTCACGCAGGAATCCTTCCCGCCGCCCACGGGCACGAGGCTCAGCTCCGCGGGTTGGAATTCCTCGCCGGAAACACGTTCGCGTGAAATGTCGCCGCATTCCACCGAGACGAAGCTGTCAAAGTCCGTCCCGATGCCGTTGCGGTAGAAAAACTCGCCCAGACCGTGATACCACAGGCGCTTCCACCAGGCGATTTCCTGCGCGTCCAGCGCGCCGCAGTGAATTTTCACCGTGGGCGGGCAGGCGCATTTCCAGTAGCTGGCCAGCTCCACCAGGCCCAGCGCGAACACGAGCTCCCGGGCGATGGGGCCGCCGCAGGGGTTGCGCAGGGGCAGGCCGCGCGTATCGATGGTGGTCACCGGGTGGAATTCGCACAGGCCTTCGATGGAAAAATCGAATCGCAGCGCGACGCGGCCCGGTTCCCGCAGGATGTGATAGTCATGGTAGTGAAACGTGCCGTACTGCGCGCGCAAAGAGTCGAATTGCTTCATCATTCGCTGGCGGGGGGCTCTTCTTCCGGCGGCGCGGGCTGCGTGTAGTCAACGGGCGGCGGGGGCGGGGCCTGCCAACCCTGCGGCGGGGGCGGAGGCGGCGCGTAGGGCGGCTGGTAGGGCTGTTGATAGGGTTGCTGATATGGCTGCCAGCCCTCCGGGGCCTCGGGGATGACGGCGGCCATGATGATATAGGCGATGAGCCCCGGGAAACCCGCCACGAAAATCGAAAGCAGCACCCACAGCACGCGCACGAGGGTGGGG
>WQTL01000500.1 GCA_009786275.1 Bacillota bacterium
CGGAGGCGGCGGTGTATCTGCGGTATTTCCCGCGGCTGAGCGCGCGCCCGCGGCCCAAATGGCTGGGCGGGGTGTACGCCCTGGTGGCGAACGTGGTTTCGTTCATCGTCGGGCTGGCCATGGCGCGGATGCTGCCGCGGCTGTTCTGAGAAACGCATTGCGCGTGAGGCGCACGCCTTAGCAGCGCGCGCCGCGTACCCTGGTCACACCGCTTACGGGTCCTCTTCCTCTTCCTCTTCCTCTTCTTCTGCCTCTTCCTCTGTCTCTTCCTCCTCCTCTTCTTCGGGAGGCTCTTCCTCTTCCTCCTCCTCTTCTTCGGCCTCGTCCCCGGGCCCGCATTCGCAGTCCTTGTGCTTGCACGCGCAGTCGGTTTTGCCGCAGAAGGGCGTCAGATGCATCTTGGGTTCGACGATCGCGGTGACATGCCGCAAGCTGATGAAGATCACCCGGTTGCATTTGTCGATGAGCTCTACGCCGTCGCCGCACAGTGCCAGCGCATAGCCGCAGTAGCGCACGCCGTCGTTGGTCAGCACCTCGATGGGCTGGCCCAGATAGCGCTCAAACAGCTCCTCCATCGAACAGTTTTTGTGGTATCCCATTTTAGTTCTCCTTTTCTTTTTTGATTCCGAGCATGTCCATGCTCAATGCATTATATGGGAACTGATGCATTGTGTTCCAAGTCGTTCTGAGATGGGGTGATTTTATGCTGGACGCTGAGCAAATCATAGAGCAACTGGAGGCCGAAGGCTTCCGCGCGGCGTTCCTTCCCATCGGCGCGATGGAGCAGGTGCGGGCGCACTACCATACGCTCACGCAGCGCGCGCCGGAGACCGGGCTTGCCAAGGGCGCGGCGGAGCGTTTCTTCAGCAACCAGCCGCCCAAGCTGGATTTCGAGCCGAAGTCCATCCTGGTGATCGCTTTGCCGCCCGGGCAGGCAGGCAAGCTGAGATTGCTGCGGCGCGGCAAACGGTTCGAGATTCCCGTCCTGCCCTTTTATGCCCAGGGGCAGAAGCCAGCGGAGCACCTGAAAGAGGTCCTCACGGCGGCGGCAGAGGGGTATCAGCTGGGGCACACCACAGGGATTTCGCAGAAGCTGCTGGCGGCGTTGGGCGGTCTGGGGCAATATGGCCGCAACAACATCTGCTTTGTGGGGGACTGGGGCACCTGGTGCGAATTGGACACCCACTATACGGACATCCCCTTTGAGGGCCCGGTGCGCGAAAGCCTGCGCATGGCTTCCTGCGATACCTGTGATTTGTGCCGGAAGGCCTGCCCCACCGGGGCCATCGGGGATACACAAGTGATCGACGCGAACCGCTGCCTGGCGATGAGGAACGAGAATCGCGGGCATATGCCGCGCTGGGTGCCGAAAGACGCGCATCATACGCTCATTGGCTGCGCGCTCTGCCAGGCGTGCTGCCCGCAAAACCCGGTTTTGAACTACGGAAGCCATGTGCTGGAATTGGACAAGGCCGAAACGAGGGAGCTGCTCTCCCGCGGAAAGAGGATATCCAAGGGCCTCGCGCGGAAATTAGAGGCGTTCGGGATCGACTGGGATGTACAGGTGATCAAACGTAACGCGCGGCTGTGCGTGAAGGTGATGTAAAGCAATTTTTACCGATAACAAAGAGCATTCAGAATTGGAGTAACATATGCTGGTCAAAGATTTCGCCCCCGTGCGCGAGCTGCCCGTGGTCCCCCTGCGGGGCCTTGTCGTATTCCCGGATAGCCGGGTGCATTTCGAGATTTCGCGCCAGAGCTCGCTGCAGGCCCTGCGGGCGGCCATGAAGGCCGGGCAGGAGATCTTCCTCGTGGCGCAGAAGGACCTGCTGGCCGAGGAGCCGGACGCGCGGCAGCTGCACTCCGTGGGGGTCGTCGCCACGGTGCGGCAGGTGCTGAAAGACGCCGGCGGGGCCGGCGCGCGGGTGTACATCGAGGCGCAGAGCCGCGCGCGCCTGCGGGAGCTCACCCAGGAGAAGCCCTACCCGGTCGCCCTGGTGGTGCCCCGGGCCGATAAGCCCGTGCCCGAGGAGAAGCGCGCCGTGGAAAAGGCCCTGCTGCGCCAGGCCAAGGTGCTGTTCGACCGGTGCTCCCAGTTCATCTCCCTGCCGCCGGATATCTCCATCACGGTGATGGCCGCGCGGGCCGCAGGGCGGCTGGCGAACTACATCGCCGATAGCCTGCCCCTGCCCCTGGAGGAGAAGCAGAACGTCCTGGAGGAAACCGACCCCCTGGCACGGCTGAAGCTGCTGTGCGTCGCCCTCAACAAGGAGCACGAGCTGCAGGAGCTCGAGCTGCGCATCAACGAGCAGGTGCTGCGCCAGATGGACCAGAACCAGCGGGAGAACTACCTGCGCGAGCAGCGGCGGGCGATCTCCGAGGAGCTGGGCGAGGGCGAGGGCGCGCAGAGCGAGGCGGAGCGCTACCGCGAGCATATCGCGGCGCTGAAGCTGCCGAAGGAGGTCGCCGATAAGCTGTACAAGGAGTGCGGGCGCCTGGAGCGCATGCAGCCCCAGTCCCCGGAAAGCGGGATTTTGAGCGTCTACCTGGAAACCGCGCTGGGCCTGCCCTGGAACAAGCTGACGAAGGACCGCCTGGACCTGGAGAAGGCGCGCCAAAAACTGGACAAGGACCATTACGGCCTTGCGGACGTGAAGGAGCGCATTTTGCAGCTGCTGGCCTGCATCAAGCTCTCGCCCGACATTACGGGGCAGATCCTCTGCCTGGTGGGGCCGCCGGGGGTGGGCAAGACCTCTGTGGCGAAATCCGTGGCCGGGGCGATGGGCCGCAAATTCGCCCGCATCTCCCTGGGCGGCATACGCGACGAGGCGGAGATACGCGGGCACCGCAAGACCTACGTGGGGGCCATGCCCGGGCGCATCCTCGCCGCGATGGCCCAGGCGGGCAGCCGCAACCCCGTGCTCCTGCTGGACGAGATCGACAAGCTCTGCGCCGACATGCGCGGCGACCCCGCCAGCGCCCTGCTGGAGGTCATGGACAGCGAGCAGAACGCCGCCTTCCGCGACCATTTCCTGGAGCTGCCCTTCGATTTGAGCAAAGTCCTGTTCATCACCACGGCGAATGATACGTCGACCATCCCCCGTCCTTTACTCGACCGCATGGAGGTCATAGAGCTGCCGAGCTACACGATAGAGGAGAAGCTGCACATCGCCAGGCTGCATTTGCTCCCCAAGCAGATGAAGCGCCACGGCCTGACGCGCGGGCGCATGAAGCTCAGCGACGACACCTTACGCACGCTGATCGACGGGTATACCCGGGAATCCGGCGTGCGCCAGCTGGAAAGAAAATTGGCCGAACTCTGCCGCAAATGCGCGGTGCAAGTCGCCGAGGACGAGAATTACAAGCTCGTCATCAAGCCGAATCAGTTGGAGGAGTGGCTGGGCGCGCGTCAATTCAAGGAGGACATCCACAACCGGGAGCCCATGGCCGGCGTGGTCAACGGCCTGGCCTGGACGCCCGTGGGCGGGGAGATCATGCCCATCGAGGCGCTGATCCTGCCGGGCACGGGGCAGGTGAAGCTCACCGGCTCCCTGGGCGACGTCATGAAGGAATCCGCCGAGGCCGCGGTGAGCTACCTGCGCTACCACGCCAAAGCCTTGGATTTGCCGGAACTATTCTATAAGGAGAACGACATTCACATCCACGTGCCCGAGGGCGCCGTGCCCAAGGACGGCCCCAGCGCGGGCGTCACAATATTTACTTGCCTGCTCTCCGCGCTCAGTGGAATGAAAGTCAACCCCCAGCTGGCCATGACGGGGGAGATCACGCTCACCGGGCGGGTGCTGCCCATCGGGGGATTGCGCGAGAAGGCCATGGCGGCCTACAGCGCTGGGATTCCCGAGGTGCTCATCCCCGAGGGGAATTTACCGGATCTGGAGAAAGTGGACGAGGCGGTCAAAGCAAATGTTGCGTTTCACGGGATTGGGCATGTGTCGCAGATCAGCGAGTACGCGCTCCTCTGCGAGGGGACACCGGAGGATGTGGCTGAACCGGCGAAGCCTGTTTTGAGGAAGGCCGTGGAACGCAAAAGGATCAGGGTATGATCATGTAGAGACGCACGGCAGTGCGTCTCCAATGGAATGCTTTCTTTGTCGGAGACGCACTGCTTTTTGGAGACGCACTGCCGTGCGTCTCTACATCAACGATATAAAAGGAAATTTTTATGAATATAAGTAATTTCGCCTACGAATCCTCCTACGGCACCTCGCGGCAGCTGCCGCCCTCCGCCCTGCCGGAGATCGCATTCGCGGGGCGCAGCAACGTGGGGAAATCCTCGCTGCTCAACTGCCTGCTGCGCCGAAAGGCACTCGCGCGGGTGAGCGGCACCCCCGGCAAGACCGTCACGGTGAACTTTTACTCCGACGGGGCCCTGCGCCTGGCCGACCTGCCGGGTTACGGCTACGCCAAGCGCCCGCAAAGCGAGCTGAAGCGCTTCGCGGAGCTGATGGAGGGCTATTTCAAATCGGGGCGCAACATCGCCCTGGTGGTGCAGCTCGTCGACATGCGGCACCCGCCCACCAAGGACGACCAGGTGATGCTCGGCTTTCTGCGGGAAGCCGGCCTGCCCTTTGTTGTGGCGTTGACCAAGCGGGACAAGCTGCGGCCCATGGAATACGCGCGGCGCATGGAGGAGATCGCGGGTGAAGCGTCGTTCGTCGGCGCGCGTAAGGTGATACCCTTTTCCAGCGAAACGGGGGAGGGCAGGGCGGAGCTGCTTGAAGTGATGATGGATGCGTTGCAGGGGACGGCCTCCCGGACGTCCCAAGGCACGGAATAAAGGTTTTCTTTGGGACGTCGAGGACGCCGTCCCCTACAAATCGAGGCTATTTAATCTGCAAAAACTTGCGCGACACATAGCCGCACGCGCCGTCGAACTCCACGTATTGCCACTCGCCCTCGCGGTGCAGCAGGGTGAGCCGCGTGCCGTTGGGCAGCGGGCGCAGCAGTTCGGCGTCAGCCAGCGGCGCGCGCCGTAAGGCCAGGGAGCCGCCCGGCGCGTTGACCGTCGCCTGGACGTCCGAAAAGGGCGATTTGCAGGGGACCTCGAACCACGCGGCCAGGGCCTTGGCCAGGGCGTGGGAGATCACCCCGGGGCGCTGGAGCATCCACTGGGCGTCGTCCGGGTGGTCGCGGAACCCCAAGCGCAGCTGCACGGCGGGGCACTTTGCCATGCGGAAATCCGGCAGCCCCGGCGAGGACATGGTCCGCACACGCTCCGGGTCTACGGAGACGGGGCGGATGGACTCCTGCAGCAGCTCGGCCAGGCGGCGGCTGCGCTCGCTGGCGGGGTGGTAGCAGACGTCGCAGCCCTGCAGCGGGCGGCGCGCGCCCCCGGGGGAGACGTTCGAGCGCAGGCTGAACAACAGGTCCGCGCGCTGCCGGTTGGCGATGGAGGCCACCATGGCGGGCGGGACCTCGGGCGGGCGCAGGGCGGCCTTCAGGCCGCTGACCTGCATATAATCCTGCAAAAGCCCCAGGATGGCGCCCATCACGGCGCCCTCTTTCGCGCCGTTGCAGTGTTCGGCGGCCTCGACGCCGCAGGCGGAGAGCAATACGGAGGGCATGGCGGTACGACCTTTCGGTGTGTGTTGTACTATATAGTATGCGCGGGGGCGGGGGCGTATGAGGGTTAAAAATTCAGCATTCAGCATTCAGAATTAAGCATTATAGAGGAGGCCCCCATGGAAACCTGGCTGAAAGAGCAGATCAAGTACGCGGCGAAATACCTCATGCCCTCGCTGGCGAAGTACCCCTTCGTCGAAAAAGACAGCGAGGAGCTGCGCCGGCTGCGTGAAAAAATCGGCGGCACGGCGCACGGCCTGTGCCGCTGCGACCGCTACGACCCGCGCATGAAGGCGCTGGGCGTCAACTGGGTGCGGCGGGGCATCTGCCTGCCCTTTGACAAAGACGGCAACGTCACGGAGGGCTTTTTGCGCGCCAAAGAGGAGCTGCGCGAATTCCAGGCGAACGGCCTGAAGGTGCTGATCACCACGCCCAGCGTCGGGTGGTACATGGGGCTGGGCATCGACCCCCGCACGCCCGCGGGCGAGGAGAAGACCTGCGAGATCGCGCGGTTCTACGCAAAAGAGCTGCAGGGCCTGGCCGATGGCTTCTGCGTCTGCAACGAGATCGGCATCCCGCGCTTCGGCTACCCCCTGAATATGGACCAGGCCGTGCGCTTCATCGGCGTGCAGGCGCGGGCCATGGCGCCGCTGAAGGGCGATATTGTCGTGGGGTATAACTCCGTGGGGCCGCAGGTGGACCAGCACTACAAAATGCGCGCCTGGGCGCAGTATCTGGACTGGGTGGGCTTCGACATGTACGTGGGCTGCTTCTTCCCCGTGGTCACGCAGCCGGTGGTGTTCGATATCATCGGGAAATACCTGTGGGCACTCACGCGCAAGCCCGTGATGCTCATCGAGTTCGGCTACCTGGCGGGCGGCGCGCCCAAAAGCAAAGACGAAAAACGCGCCATATTGCGACAATACGGCGCGGATTCTGAAAAGGACGCCAAAAAGAACATCGAGGCCTTCGTAGCGAAATTCAACGAGACCGGGCGCAAGTACGTGGAGAAATGCGCCACGGAGGGCTTTGCAAAATACGTGTTCGGGCCGGATTTCCGGCAGCACCTCTACTGCGAGCTGCCGCGCCTGACGCGCACCCGTGGTTGCCCCCATACGCCAGAGGGCCAGGCCGAGTTCTACCGCCGGGTGCTGCCCCGCCTGGAAAAGCTGCCCTTCCTGGCCGGCATGTTCGTCTACACACACAAGGACGACGCCGAGTGCAACATCTGCGGTCAGAGCGAATGCCCCATGGAGACCAAATGGGGCCTGTGCGAGGCGGACGGCACGCCGAAGGCGGGGTACTGGGCGGTGCAGGGGATGTGGGGGGAGGACTAAGCGCGTGAAAAGCGCTCGGTCAGCGCGTCCTGCACCACGCGGGAGAGGCTCAGGCCGCGTCTGCTCACCTGTTCGTCCATCCACCGGGGAATGCTGATATTGCGGCGCACGGCGCGGTTGTCCTTGGTTTCGGCACGGATATAGTTCATAAACTCGTCCTGTTCCAAGGCGGTCGCTCTGTCCTGTGCGGCGGCAGGAAGTGTCTCCCCCTCCTCCTCCATGAACTCGGCCCAGTCAAACAGAGCCGCCTGCGCCATATACAACGCGTTGGGCAGGCTTTTGCCCTCGCTGATGCAACCGGGCAAATCGGGGAATGTGATGGTATAGCTGCCATTTGCGTTGGGATGAAACACCGCCGGATAGACATATTCCATAGTAATACCTCCTCTAGTTAGCCCCTGAAGCGATTTCAAGGATTGCCGCGGCCGTGCGCTCGTCGACCTCGTTGTGCCGGGGTACATGGACCTGCCGCCGCCCTTTCTTCGTGAAGACCGTATGCTCACTGCCCTCGCGCTTGAGTTTGTAACCCAGTTTTTCCAGTTTCTTGATTAGGTCCCGACGTTTCATCGCAGGCTCCCATATATTCATTATACTACACAAATTACACAATGTCAATGCTTATTTTACGCACTTTCCCAAGCGGCACGCGGGAGGCTATAAACCTCCCGCGTGTTTTTTATGCGCCTACTTAATCCCCATCAGCGCGTCCCGTACCGCGTAGTAGCTCGGCTTTTCGTTCTCCTGCATGTCCACCAGGCCCCAGCGAGTCTCCGTGGGGCAGTCGTTTTGCCCGCAGACATAGCACTTCTCGCTGTCCTTCCAGCAGTAGACGAACGCGCCCAGCGTGAAGGGCAGCTTCGCCAGGCTCGGGAAGATTTCGCTGTAGAACCCGGCCTGGCCCTCGGGGGTGTGTGGGTGCTTTTTGATCACCGTGCGGCGGGGCAGCTCGCTGTAGAAATGGTTGCAGAAGTCCAGCTGGAAGAGGAAGTCGGCGTAGTCGCCAGAGGCGTTCTTCACGGTGTAGTTGTAGATCGAGGGGCTGACCTCCTTGATTTTCGCCATGAAGCCGTCCAGGTCCTCCCGGGCCTGCTGCTCGGTGCTCACGCCGTAGCGCTCCAGGATGGCGCGCTTCTCCTCGGGGGTTTTGGGCGCGCCGCCGGAGATGTACCCGAACTCCGTGAGGAGCACCGGCTTGCCGGTCAGGCTCCACAGGTAGCGCAGCATGGCCTCGTGCATGTACATGTAGTTGGCCACGGGGGCGAAGCAGCCGATGTAAATGTCGATGCCCACGTAGTCGCAGAATTTGTGCCAGGGGCGCAGGTTGGCGTGCAGGTCGGCCTGGGGCCCGGCGGAGTTGTAGCCCAGCAGGCTTTCGCCCTTGTGGGGGTGCATGGCCTCCAGGTGCATGGCGATGAAGCGCGTGGCCTGCGCCATGTTCAGCGGCCGGGTGAAGCGCGGCACGCCCATCTCGTTTGTCACCTGGAAGATGCCCGCGATGTCCTTCAGGTCGTTGACCAGGAAGACGGCCACCTCCCGCACGCGGGCCTCGTCCTCGGGCAGGCGGGGGTCGATGCCGGCACTGATGTACTCCTTCGGGTAGGGCGTGATGGCCATCACTCGGATGCCGTTGTCACGGTAGCGCCGCATCTTCGCCTTGAAGTCCAGGTAATTCTCCTTGACGGCGCCGTTTTCGTCGAAGGGGAAGGGGATGTCCGCGCGGGTCCACGCCAGGCCCGCGCCCTTGACCTGCTCAAAGTTTTCGCTGGGGTGGCAGATGCCCTTGATGAAGCCGCCCGCCTTGGCGCGCACGCGCTCCGCCTCCGGGGAGCTGTCTTTTTTGACGTGGCCCGCCAGCCAGTGGAAGGGCACGTATTTCACGGTCGCGCGGATCTGGTCCATGATGAAGGCTTCCATTATGCCTGTACCTCCGTGCGTTCTTCCTCCGCCATCATCTCGATCATGGCGGACATCTCCTCGGGCATGGCGTGGCTCTCCGCGATGAGGGCCCGCCGCTCGTTGAGCGCGGTGTACATGTCCTCCTTCTTCTTGCCCTCCAGGTCGTAGAAGATCAGGGGGATCATGTTGAATACGAAGGAGGCCAGGTTCCCCAGCTTATACAGGAAGAACACCTTGGAATACATGGCCTGGTTCTCCCGCACCAGGGCCTGGCTCCAGGGGCGGTTGCCCGCGATGTTCGCGTCGTAGCCCGACCACTTGAACACCGCGATGGTCACAAGGGACTTCAGCGGGTCGGTGACTTTGCCGATGAGGCCCGTCAGCAGGCCGATGGTGCCGTCCGGCCGCTCGCCCGTCACATACTCCGTGTAGTCGCCGATTTCGCGGTTGATCTCGCCCTCGAGCACGTTGGCCGGGGCGTTGTTGAGGCAGTCGATGCCGTCGAAGACGCCGAAGAGGGCCCCGGCCTTCCACCAGGTGCCCACCACGTTGGTCTTCAGCCCCGTGAAGGCCACCGAAAGGCCGGAGAGCATATCCCAGCAGCGCATGAGGATGACCGTCTTGCGGTAGCTGCCGTTGAACATCTTCTTGAATTTCTCGATGAAGCTCAAGGATACGATGGGGAAGATCTGCCGCGGCATGTACCACATCCAGGTGCGCAGCACGCCGCCGAAGATCTCCAGCTGGGTCACGACGTCCCACTGGTAGCCGCCGTCGCTCCACCAGCTGCTTGCCAGGCCCGCCACGAAGTTGCGCATCATGTACTTGTTCTTCAGGATGGCGAACAGGGCCTTCTGGGTGGGCATGGGCTTGGGCTGGAGGATGAGGCGCTCGCGGCAGTTGATGGCCTTCAGCACGCTGCCGCTGATGCCGATGGCGGCCCCCACGATGCCGAAGCCCGCGAAGATGATGCCGGGGGAGATGTTGACCTTGCCCGAACGCGCCAGGTCCAGCAGGGGCATGATCATCGCGGCGATGAAGTCGCCGCTCCAGTTGTTGGCGTAGGTCTCCCACAGCCCCACGGACATGCGGTCCTTGGGGTTGGGGGTCATCAGGGTGAGGAAGTTGTCGTTGGGGATGGAATAGATGGTGGAGAAGGTCTCCCGGATGAACAGGATGACGAACACGAAGAGGATCTTGCGCGGGTCGTCGGTGATGTCGTTATCGAAGAACAGGCGCCCGCAGAACAGCACCGCCGTGCTGGCGAAATAGAACAGGGGCGAAAGCATGACGTAGGGGCGCGCCTTGCCCCAGCGGGTGCGGGTCCTGTCGTAGGCGATGCCCATCAGGGGGTTGTTGAGCACGTCGTAGATGCCGATGATGAGCTCGATGAGCACCACGTAGATCATATCCAGGCGCAGCACGCTGACGTAGAACACCTTCGCGTAGTTGCCGTTGATCTTCTCGCCGATCTGCCGCCCCGCGCGGGCGATGGCGGGCATGGCCACCTCCCGGGCGGAAAGCTGCGGGGTGTGGTACATGTGCGCCGCGATTTTCTGGAAGCGCCCCAGCTTTTCCGGGTCCATCTTCGCGGCGGAGTTCTCCTCCGCGCCGAAAATCTGCTCCGAAAGATTGCGCTTTGCCATCAGCCCTCGCCCCCTTTCACTGTCACGAAGCATTTCGATACGAAGTAGCCGTCCCGGGCCACGGCGTAGACCACCGCCTCGCCGGGCGCCACGGCGGTCACCAGGCCGTTTACGTCCACGGAGGCGATCTCCGGGTTCTCGCTGTACCAGTCGGCTTCCTTATAGGTGGCGTTGTTGGGCGTCACCTTCGCGGTGAGCTGCCCGGTTTCGCCCGCATCCAGCTTGAGGTTGCGGCGGCTGAGCTTGACGTTCTCCGCCGGCACCTTCACCTCGACCACGCATTCGTCGCGGTAGGTCTGGCCGTCCAGCTCGAAGGAAACGGAGATCACCGCCGTGCCGTACTGCCGCTTGGCCTTGCTCAGGGCGTTCTTGCCGGTCTTCAGGTAGCCCTCCTGGTCCACCGCGCACAGCGCCGGGTTGTCGCTTTCCCAGCGGCAGTTCGTGCCGGGCTGCGCGGGGGTCTCCTGCTCCCAGGGGGCGTCGTAGCGCACGGTGAGCTGCGAATTCTCGCCCAGGTTCATGGTGCGCTGGTGGCTGTTCAGCACGGCTCCCGGCCAGGTGACTCCGAAGTTCGTATTCTCCCCCATGGTGAATTTAAGGGTCACTTCGCCCGCCGGGGAGAACGCGGGGTCGAGCCGCAGCGCCATGGCCACGTCGATGTCCCGCTTGAAGCGCAGGGCCTTGAGCTCCTTCGTGCTGCGGTTGACCTCCGCCTCGATGCGCGCGTTGCGCAGCCCCAGCGCTATGCTTTCGACAGCGGCGATGCCGTCCAGCTGATCCCCCAGCAGGGCAACGGCCTCCTCCGGGGCGCTCAGCCGGAACAATTCGGCGGCTTCGGGCGCGCCGTCCGGGAAGCGCAGGGTCAGGGTGTAGTTGTCGTAGTAGGATTTGACCATGATGGGCTTGTCTTCGGTGCCCTTCGCCTTGCACTCGGGGCACTGGGCGGTCTTCGCGGGGTCGCTTTCGCCCTTGCCGCAGGCGGTGCATTTGTAGTAGACGAAGGTGCACTCCGCGCTCTCCAGGGCCGCGGGGTCGGCCTGCGGGCTCCACAGCAGCGCGGTGAAGCTTTCGCCGTACTGCGTCCTGCGCGTGGGGGAGGCGTCCTGGGGGTTGGCCGGGCGGATGAACCCGTCCCTCTCGTCGTTCCACAGCAGGGAGCCCCCGCCGTCCGCGTCCCGCGCCAGGATGGCCGTGTGCAGGTATTCGCACAGGGAGGGCGCGAGATAGCGCAGCTCGCTTGTCAGGCGCTCCAGCTCCGCGGCGTCCGCGCCGGCGAACTCAATGGTGTTGACGTATTTGTAGCGGTCCTTGCCGTGGTCCTTGTCGTTGCCGAAATCGAACTTGGTCTCCAGGCGCAGCCGGGGCTTGCGCTCCAGGGCGTCCGATACGGAGCCGCGCAGGTATTCGCAGATGGCGGCCGCGCCTTCGGGCGGGTCGGTGATGGTCTCGTCCAGCTCGGGCTCGGGGGGCATGGTGCCGTCCCGGGTGAGCAGGTCGTTGGCCCCCAGGGCGATGCCGCCGAAGAAGACCAGCACCAGGAAGATCACCACGCCGCGTATGATCCAGCTGCGGGCCGCCGCGCTGCCCTCCAGCTTGACGCTCAAGGCCTCGGAGTTCAGGTGCTCGTGCTCTTTATGTTCGCTCACGCCGCCGCACCTCCCATCTCTTTGGCGATCATGGCCTCCATCTCCCGGGTGGCCTCGGTCTCCACCACGGGGTAGGGGAGGTCCTCCAGCTTGACTTCGCCCGCCTTCACCTTTTTGTAGATGGCGGCGCGCTCCTCGTCGCCCTCGGCGAACTGCACCTTGACGCCCTTCTTGCGCAGGAGCAGGTTGACAACACAGGTGCAGGCGAAGGCCGCGAAGCCCAGCCAAGCGCCGTAGCCCAGCGTGCCGGTGAAGATGGGGTTGGCCATGGCGTCGGAGGCCCGCTGCAGCAGGACGCTCAGCGCGAAGCCGCCCGCGCAGGCCAGCATGCCCAGCAGGCTCATCACGGCCACAGCGCCGGACATGCGCTTTACGCTTAAGAAGGAAAGCAGGGAAAACAGCAGCACCAGCAGGCCCAGCACCGCCGCCAGGACGGCCGCGCCCAGCAGCAGGATGCCCCGCTGGAACACGAAGCTCCACTCGCCGCCCCACATGCTTTGCAGATAGGGCGCGACGTCCAGGTTCCCCATGAAGATATTCACCAGGCCCATGATGCCCGCGTCCCATTTCTGCGCCGCGAAGGGCAGCTGCGCGTTCAGGCTGCCCCAGGGCATCAGCAGCGACAGCAGGGGCAGGAAGCACACGCACAGGCGCGCCTTCGCCCAAAGGCTGCCGGCCAGCCCCGCCTTCATCCGCTTGCTGCCGACCCGCATCCCCGCCATGCTGAGCTCCGAGCGCTTCGCGTCCTCGTAGAAACGCTCCTCGAACCCATAGAACATCAGGTTTACACCGCAGTCCGGGCAGTTGGGACGCCAGTCCGTGAGCCGCAGCCGCCGGTTGCAGTGCGGGCAATTTGCCATGCAGGATCCCCCCTTTTTATTTAGTTCAGTTGATTATATCACATCTGAATAGAAATTGCTAGATGCTGTGAGGGGATTTCAGCAAATAATTTTTGGTTATTTCAGGGGGAGGGAGGAATTATTCGGGCGGGGGGCGTCTGCTTGGGGCGTCGGGGACGCCGCCCCCTACAGGCCTCCTCTCCCCCAGCCGTAGTTGCACTCCCGCATCACCCTGCGGATTGTCTCGAGGGCTTTGTCGTCAATCCCCGGCAGGGCCGCTATGCCGCGCTCGCTTTGGCGGCACATCTGGTAGAGCGTCTTGAGCCTCAGGCCCTCGATGGATTCTTTCGCGGGCGGATCAAGTTGGCAGAGCAGGACCTCGATGGGCTTTACCCACGATAAATCCGGCGGAGGGAATCTTCGGTTGAACAGGCGCACCTGCCGCTTGGGCAGGCGGACGTGCATCTCCACATGCCTGCCATGCGAAATGCCCTCCAGCGCGCCCTCGTAGAGCTCCATACAGTGGAAGTGCTCCTGCGGCCCCCGGCCAATGCCGAACTCGAACGCGGGCCGGAAGCCCAGCCGGGGGTAGTAATCCGGGTTGCCGTGGAACAGCACGGCGCGATAGCCCATCGCCCTGGCCAGGGGGAGGGTGTGCGCCACCAGGGCCCTGCCCACGCCCCGGCACTGCGCCCAAGGGGCCACGCTCAGGCGCTGGAGGCACAGGGTGTCTCGATAGATCTTTTTTTTCGTGATAATCCTGCTTTTGGTGTACATGATATTCCCCGCCAGCTTGCCGTCCAGCTCCGCGACGAAGTCCAGTTCGGGCACGAACAGGCGGTGCTTGCGCGTCTTGTGGGCGTGCAGGTGGGAGTCGGCCTCGCCGCGATAGTAGCCCAGGTTGGCGTCGCGGCTGAGGAGTTCAACATTGTAATAGTCCTCCGGGGTCTCGGGGCGGATGGTGATGTCGTTCATAGCTCGAAATTCTCCTTCGTCAGTTCGTAGTCCACGGCGGATTGCCACCGGCCCAGCTGGTCCCTCCAGCTGTTTTCGCGCACGCCCACGCGGCGGAAGCCCAGCTTCTCATAGACGTGCTGCGCCCGCAGGTTGTTCACGTTGGTGTCCAGCACGATGCGTTCATAGCCGTAGTCTCCGAACAGCGCACGTATAAGCATGCGCAGCAGCGTGCTCCCATAGCCCTTGTCCTGCTCGCCGAAATCGCATATCTTGATGCCGATCTCCGCGGTGCGCCCGTCCTTGCGCCGGTAGTTCATCTCGCCGATGGGCCGCCCGTCCAGCTCGATGATCAGGCGGCGGCAGGCCTCGTCGCTGTCTTTTTTCAGTGACACGCGTATCCTGCGCGCCGTCGTGCCGAGCCCGTTCGGGAAGCCCGCATGGGCCATGACCTTGCCGTCGTTCCACCAGGCGCAGAGCTGCGGAGCGTCGCCGGGCAGAGCGCTGCGGATGCTCAGGTTTTCTTGCGTGACGTACATAAGCTTCTCCTCCTTAAATAATAGAAAATGCCCGCAGACCAAGCAGCCTCCATCCGGCTGCAAGCCTGCGGGAAGGTTACTTTCATGGCACGGCAAATAAGAGCGCATCGCGCCCGTTCGCCTATGCCCTATTCAGTTAGGCCGTGGCCACCTCAAACAATACCGACATGTACAACACTCCTTTCGCGGAGAAGTGGCACAAGTATAGCACGGGGGGAGGCGGGCGTCAAGAAGAAATATTTCTTTTCGCCCAGGGATGTCCGGAGGCCATCCCCTACGGTTTGCGTCCACCACGTAGGGGACGGCCTCCGGACGTCCCCGGGCGGAAGAAAGTTCTCTCCGCACCGATTGACAAACCCCCGTTTTTCCTGTATGATTGAAGGCGGAATTTCAATTGCGAAAAGGAGACACCGCCATGCTCACCGATGTGGAAATCGCGCAGCGCGCGCAAATGCTGCCCATTGGGCAGGTCGCCGCCGGCCTCGGCCTGGAGGAGGAGGACCTCGAATACTACGGCAAATACAAGGCCAAGCTCAGCAACGGGCTCTTCGCCAAAACGAAGGACAGGCCCGACGGCAAGCTGGTGCTGGTGACGGCCATCAACCCCACCCCGGCCGGGGAGGGCAAGACCACCGTCACGGTGGGCCTCGGGCAGGCCATGCGGCGTATCGGCAAAAACGCCGTCATCGCCCTGCGCGAGCCCTCGCTGGGGCCGGTGTTCGGCGTGAAGGGCGGCGCGGCGGGGGGCGGCTACGCCCAGGTGGTGCCCATGGAGGACATCAACCTGCACTTCACCGGGGACATGCACGCCATCACGGCGGC
>WQTL01000501.1 GCA_009786275.1 Bacillota bacterium
GCTTCGCGGCCCTGATGAACGCGAGGGCCAGGGAGGCGGGCGCCCTGGACACCAATTTCGTCAACGCGAACGGGCTGAACAACGCCAACCACTACACAACGGCCTACGACATGGCGCGCATCACCCTGGAGGCCATCAAAAACCCCGCGTTCAAGGAAATTTTCGGGGCCCTGAGCTATAACATACCGCCGACGAACAAGCAGCCGCAGGCGCGCGCGCTCCACTGCACGAACCTGATGAAGCGCGGGCGGTATCAATACGAGGGGATCGTCGCGGCGAAAACGGGCTGGACCAGGCAGGCGAAGCATACGCTCATGACGGTGGCCGAACGGGACGGGCGCACGCTGATCGGCGTGGTGATGAAGTCCGGCGGGAAGCGGGACCGCTGGGAGGACATGACGGAACTGCTCGACTACGGCTTCGAGAATTTCACCCAAATCAGCTTTTCCGCCGAGGAATTGCGGCGGGAGGGCATATCCGCGGAGCAGGGTTTCAGCTGCCTCATCCCCAGCGCCTTGACGAAAGCGGATGTGGACATCGCCTATACCACGGCGGCCGGCGCGCAGGGCGAGCCGGCCGTCAAGGCGGTATTCACATTGAAAGCCCACGGCTATTACGCCGCCTTGGGCGAACTGGAAATGCAGGCGGCGCAGCCCGTCAACGCGGACGTCGCCGGGGAGACAAAGGACCCGGCGGACGCTTCCGCGCAGAAGAAATCCCTCAAGCCGTGGATAGTTAGCATCGCGGGCCTTATACTGGCCTGCCTGGTTTCGGGGTTCCTGGTGAAGAAAAGACGGCAAGCCAGGCGCAGGCCCACCGGCAATATCACGATCCGCTTGAACCAGACCCCTGCGGGCTACGCTTTGCACGCCGGGAAAATGCGGCGCAGGCGGCGGTAAACGCTTACACGCTGCGGATCACCCTGCAGGGATTGCCCACGGCCAGGCTGTGCGGCGGGATGTCCTTCGTAACCACGCTGCCCGCGCCGACGACGCTATCCGCGCCGATGGTCACGCCCGGCAAAACAATCGCGCCAGTGCAGATCCAAACATTGTCGCCAATCGTGACCGGGTGCGTGTATTCCAGCCCGGCCAGCCGTCGTTCCGTGTCCATCGCGTGCTCCTCCGTGACGATACATACATTGGGGGCGATGAACACATTGTTCCCGATGGTGATTTTGCCGCTGTCCATGAGCTTGCCGTTGACGTTCAGGAAAAAATTATCCCCCACCGTTGTATTGTACCCATAGGTGCAAAACAGCGGCTGTTCCACCACGCAGTTCTCCCCAACCTTGCCCAGCAGCCCGCGGATGGCGGCCTGCCGCGCCTCGCGGTCCAAGGGGTGCAGGCGATTGTAGTCATAGAGCTTTTGAACGGTCACGTCACGGTCCGCGGCAAGCGCGGGGTCGCCCGGCTGGTATAACAACCCGGCATGTGATTTTTCTTTTTCGGTCATCGCGGCACCTCGCAAATGCGTCGCCCTTCAGGAAAAAATAACCAGCTTAATCTGATCCAGCTTCTCCTTCGCGCTTGTGATGCCTGCCTTGGCCTGCACATACAGCGCGATAACGAGCTGTTGCAGATCCTCGCCCGTCAGTGCGCCGCTGCCGGGCGGCAATTGCGGAACAGTCTCTTCCGCCGAATCCTCTTCCGCATCATCCGCCGGCAGTTCTTCCGTGGTCGTTTCTTCCGTCTCGGGCCTGGGGTGCCGGGTATACTTGCGCTTGGCCGGCGGCAGTTCCATGGAGGCCACAAGCTTCTGGTAGCCGCACCGGAGGAGCAGATCGCGGATGAGCAAGTCGGTGCACTCGCCGGGCTCGTCCGCTTCGCCGGTGAGGTAGAAGGGATTGACATTCAAGGCTTGCGCGAAAGCCAGCGTCAATCTGGCGGAGACGGTGCCGGTCTCCTGCGTCCTGTACACGGGCTGCGCCGTGATGTCGGCCAGTTCTCTGACGGCCTGCTTCTGCTTGATCTTCAGGCCCTGCCAAAGCTCCGTGACACGCTGCTTGGTTTTCTCGGGGCTCCGGCTGATGTTTGTCCGCTTGAGTTGCTGCAGTTGCTCTGTCGAAATAGGCACGATGGTTTCCCCCCGTTCATTGGATTTATTTATTATACCAAAACAAAACGCAATATGCAAGAAAAAGTTAAAAAATATACGGCTTTTTGTTGTGAACGGATTCACGCAATCATTGATCCGCCCCATTCGACCACCGCGAAGCCTTTGCGTTCAAATGGCCGCAGTGTTTGCTGGGCTATGATTTCATTGCCCGCAGCGGCTTTGCAGACCATGAATACCCGCAATAATGACGGCGGAGGGTTTCTTCTTTTTCGCGGGGGGCGGAGGCAGTGCGTCGAACGAGCCTACCGTGGCCTCCGTCTGCCCAGCGTCCGGCCCGTCGAACGCGCCGACGGTTGCGCCGGTCCGGGGCGAGTCCTCCGGCAGGCCGTCGAACGCGCCTACCGTGCCGATGGTCCTGTCCCAGTCGCCGGCGTTCGCGAAGGCTTCCAGGGCCGTGCGCAGCTCGGCGGCCGTGGTGAAGCGGGCCTTGCGGTCGTAGGCGCAGGCACGCTGCACGATGTCGTTCAGGGCCTGGGGGACATCCTTCAGCGGCGGCAGAGCCTCGCCCTTCATGCGGCGCTCCAGGGCGGTCTTTTTATCCCTAGGGAAGATGGGCGCGGGGTAATCCGGCAGGAAGGGCCTGCGGCCCCGGTTGAGCAGCTGGTAGAGCACGACCCCCAGGCGTTCCGTTTATCCGTAGGCCTGACACGGTATTCTCGATGCCGGCGCCGCCCAAAACGGCAGCTTGCCCCGGCGCGAGCACGCGCCCTTATGACTATTTAGACTGCCGCGGATGAATATTGACCAAAACAATAGAATAACAATGTAGCGCCGAAGGAATTTTTTGGCGCTATTCTTTTTGATGAGGATGATGGTAATGCCAAACACGCGCGATAGTGTTCCAGTGGTACAGGATAAAGAAATTGGCGGTGTGATGTATCATGTCACATCGCATTTTTCTGCGTCCGGATTTCTTAATGAGATGCTGAAAAAAACTACGATAGAGGCGATTCGTAACTGCAAAGAACACGGTGACATGTTTGGCGTGCTGTGCTAATATTTAATAGCACAACATTGCCGATATTGTTGCCGGAGAAAGGGGGCAACATGCGTAAGCAGCGACAATACAATGTCGGCATATATGAGCGCTTGAGCCGCGAGGACGAACGCGAGGGGGACTCTGTCAGCATCCAGACACAGGATCAAATTCTGCGCAAACACGTTTTGGAGCAGGGGTGGAATCTTGTCGATGTCTATGTTGACGACGGGTATACCGGCGGGAACTTCAAGCGGCCGGCGCTGGAACGAATGATCCAGGACACGAAATCCGGCAGGATTAACTTAATACTCGTGAAGGATCTATCCCGTTTCGGGCGCAACTATATCGAGTTCGGGCAGTACACGGATTACTTATTCCCGTCCATCGGTTGTCGGTTCATTGCGCTGCATGACGGCGTAGACACGATTCGCGACGACAACGAAATCATGCCGTTCAAGAATTTGTTCAACGAGTATTACCTGCGGGATTGCAGCAAAAAGGCCAAACACGCCAAACGCTCTATGGCGGAGCGCGGCAAGTTTATCGGCTCCTATGCCCCCTATGGGTACAAGTTATCCGGGGATGACCAGCGCACGCTCTTGATTGACCATGCGGTTGCCGATACAGTGCGGAGAATCTTCCATATGCGCGCACAGGGGATTGGGGCGCGAACAATCGCCTCGGCGCTCAACGGCGAGGGAATACTGCCGCCGTCCGCATATCGCGGCGTGTATACCAAACCGCAGACTGGAACGCTAAAATGGAATGGAAATACGGTCGCGGCGATTTACTCCAACGAAGTCTACATCGGCAATCTCGTGTCGCGGAAAACCGAGACGCTGTCTTACAAGTCAAACATACGCATTGACCGCGACGAAGAAGATATGGTCAGGTTTGAAAATACTCATGAACCGTTGATTGACCGCGATACGTGGGAGGCCTGTGTCAGGGTTATGCAGAGGAACAGCAGGTCGAGGGCGGCGAAAACAGGGGAAAGCCGTTTGTTTTCCGGACTTTTGCATTGCGCCGACTGCGGGTATATCCTGACATCTCAAGCCGATGCAGCAAGAAGCGGGAAGCGGTACTACTACTACAGGTGCGGCAGATATAGCTCCGGCGGCAAGGGAGCCTGCACGTCCCACGGCATCTCAGAGCGGATACTCAGCGGCCTTGTGCTGGACGACCTGCATGAGCAGCTGGCCGGGGCGTCTGAGATGAGCGATACGGAAATCTCGCGGATGATCATGAAATCCAGACGGAAGTCAATTGACGAAAGCATGGCGGCAGACCAAGAACAGGCGCGCGCCTTGCGTTCCCGGCTGGATGAACTGGAGAAGGTCATTTGCAGCCTCTATGAGGACAAGGCGCTTGGCCGCATCCCGGCGCAAACTTACTTTGCCATGTCCGATAAGTACCAGGCGGAGCAGGCCGCAAAGAAAGCGCAATTGCGTCAATTGGAGGAAAGGCTTGCGCAGACACAAGGCGAAGAGGAATGTGCTTTGCGCTTTTTGGGATTGGCAAAGCAGTATTTGAACGCCGAAGTCCTGACGCGGGAAATGGCGTGCCGCCTGATCGACAAGGTTGTTGTGGGCGAGAAAACCCTTGTAGATGGGCAAAAAAACCAGGACATAGACATCTATTACAGGTTTGTCGGTCGCATCACTTGACCGTCCTCAAGCGAACCCCGACGGGGTGGACCTTGTCACCGGCGCATTGCCCGAGGACTCGCCGGCCCGGCAACAGGCCCAGGCCATCGCGGCTGATTTCCCCGACATCCGCTTCCCCGACGGCTGGAAGGCCAACATCGAGGGCACGGACATCAACCTATCCTACCCCGCCGGCTGGGAAATTGCGAAGCGGCTGAAATTCGCGCAGGGCTTCGACCGCCCCGCCCCGCGGGACTACGTGGGCCCCGCGCCCCTTTTCGCCCCCGAGGCCGCCGCCATGGCCCGCCGCGCCAAGCAGGCCGACTACCGCCTCATCCTGGCCTACCACACCCAGGGGAAGCTCATCTTCTGGAAATACGACGGTTACGACCCCGCCGGGGCCTACGCCCTGGGCAGACGCATGGAGGCCGTCAGCGGCTACACACTGGAGACCACCCCCGCGTATTCCGGCAACGCGGGCTACAAGGACTGGTTCATCCAGGAGTGGGGACGCCCGGGCTATACCATCGAGGCGGGCAAGGGCGTCAATCCCCTGCCCCTGGCGCAATTCAACGAGATTTACCGGGAAAATTTCGGGATTCTGCTGCTTGGGATGGTTGGTCTGGAAACGTGAACAAACCAGTGTGAAATTGTAAATTTTATATAAACACCCGTTTATGCCCTTTTCTTTCGCGGCAAAATGATGTATGATGTACGTTAGGTCATTACAACG
Source organism: Bacillota bacterium (assembly GCA_009786275.1). Lineage (GTDB taxonomy): Bacteria > Bacillota > Clostridia > Oscillospirales > Acutalibacteraceae > WRMQ01. The sequence continues at coordinate 5,477 of WQTL01000501.1, forward strand.
CGCAAGAAAAGAGAAACTGCGATGAAAAAATCTTCCAAAAATAAAGTCCTGGCGATCATAGCCGGGGTGGTCATTCTCGCGCTGCTGGGCGTGTCCGTGGTGTACGCGGCGACCTCCAACCGCAAGCGCCCGGAACTGGCCCCCGACGCCATCACCAAGGTGGACCGCGGCGACCTGACCTCGGTCTACACGGCCTCGGCCACGGTGGCCTCCGGCAGGCAGGGCACGTTCCAGATCCTGGACGGCACGAAGGTGGTCTCGGTGCTCGTGCGCGTGGGCGACACGGTGAAGGAGGGCGACCTGCTGGCGACCTTCGACGCGGACGGCCTGGACCAGACGCTGCGCGTGAAAAAGATGGAATACGAGGCGGCGCAGCGCACCTACCAGGAGTACCTGAGCAGCGCCACGGACGCCCCCGCCCAGGCCACGTCCATCAAGGCGCGCATCGCAGAGCTGGAGGCGAAGGTGGCCGCGCAGCAGGCCGGGGATTCCGGCGCGGCACAGGCTCCGCAGAACACCCAGCTGGACTCCATCAAGAGCTCCATCGCCAAGCTGCTGGGCAACACGAAAATCGCCAACCGCATCGTGGATACGGTGTTCGCAGAAAGCGGCACCGTGGCGAAAACGGTCTCCTTCTTCCAGAACCTGCTGGGGGGCGGGCTGTTCGGCGGGCTGCTGGGCGGCTCTTCGTTCGACCTGAGCTCCATGATGGGGGCGGGCATGGGCGACAGCCTGGAGCTCATGCAGCTCAAGCTCCAGGACAGCATGTCGGGCATCACGGGCGGCATCTCCATGGACAGCCTGTACAAATCCCTGGCGGATTCCGCCGAGAACGCCTACATGCAGACCAAGGAGGCCGTGGCTTTGCTCAAGGAGGGCTGGACGGCGCAGCACGACGGCATCATCCGCGAGGTGAATATCGTTGAGGGCGAGGTCTACCGCGAAGCGCAGCAGGGCCAGAACCCCGCGACCTCCAACATCAACGTGGCAGGCATGCTCAGCGGCCTGATGGGCGGCGGCGGCATGGACTTGGGCTCCCTGCTGGGCGGGCTGTTCTCCAACCAGGCCAGCGGCATGGTGGTGGAGTACTACCCCTTCACGGCCAGCTTCCTGCTGGGGAAATACGACATCGCCAAGGTGGCCCTGGACCAGCGCGTGAAGGTGACCTCCGTTTCCGGCAAGGACTTCGAAGCCTTCGTCAGCTTCATCAGCCCCGTGGCCAGGGAAAGCGGCGACATCAACATCAGCTCGCTCATGGGGGCGGGCGGCTCCGCCCGGGGGGTGGAGGCCCGCATCACCATCCCGCAGCCGGATAAGAGCATCACCATCGGCCTGGACGTGGACGTCACCATCGAGCTGGAGACCAAAAGCGGCGTGCTGCGCATCCCGGTGGAATCCGTGGCCATCGACGACGAGACCAACGGCTACTACGTCTACGTCCTGGAGCGCGTGAGCCGCACGGTGAAAAAGCAGCCCGTGACCATGGGCCTGTTCGACGGCAACTCGTATTACGAGGTCCTCGGGGGCCTGAGCGAGGGCACGGAGATCGTGCGCGCGCCCATCCGGAGCATGAAGGACGGGCAGAAGGTGAAGCTGGTATGACCAGTTGACAGTTGACAATTGAAAGTTGACAGTTGACAGTTAGAAAGAACGCATATGAACGCCAAAGAAAACATCCGCATAGCGGTTTACAGCATACGCACCAACCTGATGCGCTCCCTGCTGACGATGCTGGGCATCATCATCGGGGTGTTCTCGGTCATCGCCATCATCACCGTGGGCAACGGCGGGCGGGACTACATCATCAACATGATCAAGGACATGGGCCAGAGCATGGTGATGGTCACGGTGGACCCGCGCCGGGCCGACGCCAGCCAGTACATCAGCCGCAAGGACCTGGAGCGCATCAAGAACATCGAGCACGTGCAGTACGCCTCCCCGCAGATCTACGGCTTCGGCGCGGCCAGCTCCGCCACCTTCAACGGCATGGCCATCGCGATTTCCGGCACCCCGGACCTGCGCTATATCTCGGCCTCCACCCTGCTGGAGGGCCACTACATCACCGAGGAGGAGTATACCTCCGCCGCCCGGGTGTGCCTGCTGCCCAGGATGAGCGCGGAAAGCCTCTTCGGCACCCGGCACGCCATCGGGAAATACGTGGACTACACGCCCATGGACAGCCAGCAGAGCGCGCGCCTGCGGGTGGTGGGCATCATCGAGCTGGACATGATGGGCGGCGACGCCGACCAGATGGCCGACATGGTGGAATCCATGAGCGGCGGCATGGCCGGCATGGGCGATATGGCCATGATCGTCATGGCCTCCACCGTCACCGACCAGCTGGCGGGCTCGGACGGCGCCTACGACAACGTCTACATCATGGCCGACGAGGAGCAGCACCTGGACGTGGTGGGCAACGCCGCGAAGAACCTGCTGTACATCCAGCACGGCAACGCGGGCAGCGGGGCCTACAGCGCGGTGAACATGGCCACCTACATCAACCTGCTGGACAGCGTGATCAAAATTTTCACCACCTTCATCGCCGGGGTGAGCGCCATCTCGCTGCTGGTGGGCGGCATCGGCGTGATGAACATCATGCTCGTGTCCGTCACCGAGCGCACCCGGGAGATCGGTATCCGCAAAGCACTGGGCGCGAAAACCTCCACCATCATGTTCCAGTTCCTCACGGAATCGGTGATATTGTGCCTCATCGGGGGGACGATCGGCTTCATCCTGGGGGTGGCCGGCGCGGCGTTCGTGGCGGCCATGATGAAGATCCCCATCGCGCTGAAATTCACCACCGTGGTCATCGCCGTCGGGTTTTCCAGCGCCATCGGGATTTTCTTCGGGATCTACCCCGCCCGCCGGGCCGCGAAGATGCTGCCCATCGACGCGCTGAGGAGAGAGTAAGGCAAATGAAAGGATTTCGCGATGCATAACGCGCCCGACCTCGCCGCCCTGCGGGATAAGCTGGGCTTCCTGTGCGACATGGACGGCGTCATCTACCACGGCGACCGCCTTTTGGAGGGCGTGCCGGAATTCGTCACCTGGCTGGAGAAAAACGGGAAACAGTACCTCTTCCTGACCAACAACAGCGGGCTCACCCCGCCCGAGCTGCGGCAGAAGCTCGCCCGCATGGGGATCGACGTGGACGCCTCCAAGTTCTACACCAGCGCCCTGGCCACCGCGCGCTTCCTCCATCACCAGTCGCCCGGCTGCTCGGCCTACATCATCGGGGATCCGGGGCTGTTCAACGCCCTGCACGATACCGGCATCCTCATGAACGACGTCAACCCGGACTACGTGGTGGTGGGCGAGACCCGCAACTACAGCTACGACCACATCGCGCGCGCCGTGCGCCACGTGAAGAACGGCGCGAAGCTCATCGGCACCAACCCCGATATGACCGCCCCGGGCGAAACCGGGATCATCCCCGCCTGCCGCGCGCTGATTGCCCCCATAGAGCTTGCCAGCGAGCGCAAGGCCTATTACATCGGCAAGCCCAACGCGCTGATGATGCGCACGGGGCTGAAGCTGCTGGGCGTACACACCGCCGAGGCGGTGATGGTGGGCGACCGAATGGACACCGACATCGTGGCCGGCATTGAGACCGGCATGGACACCGTGCTGGTGCTCTCCGGCGTCACCGACATCAAACGGATGAAGAGCTTCCCCTACCGCCCGCAGTATATTTTGAACGGAGTTGGGGAGATTGCGGCGTAACACACATGCCGGCAAGGCCGCGCGCTACGACCTGGGCCGCCCGGCCTACCCGGATGCGTTTTTTGATTTTCTGGGACCGGCCCCTGTCATCGCCGACATCGGCGCGGGGACAGGGAAAGTCACGCAGGGCTTCCTTGAGCACGGCAGCCGGGTCTATGCCGTCGAGCCGGACGAGGACATGCGGCGCATTTTACTGGAGAGAACAGGCAGTTATGGCAATTGCACAGTGTTGGGCAACTATGCAGAGGACACAGGTATTCCCACGGGCACGATAGACCTGATCTTCTGTGGGAATTCGTATTACTGGTTTGACCGCGCGAGGGCCATCCCGGAGTTCAAGCGCATTTTGAAGCCTTCTGCGGGCGTAAATGTCGTGCTGGCGTGGCTGGGCGGCTCGCCCAGGAAAAGCGATAAATTGTACGAAGCCTTGGCAGCCTACAGGAAGCCCATGGACGGCAGGCACGACGAATCGCCGCCTTTCCGGGAGGGCGCGTTTGAGATGCGCGGGTTCTCCTTCACACTGCACAGGGATTGGGACGGGTTTTTGAGCGGGATGCTGTCGGCGTCGTTCAGCCCAAACCCAGGTGAGGATGACTTCGAAGGCTATTGCGAAATTATAAAGCAGCATTTTGAGCGGTACAGTAAAAATCAAAAGCTTGAGACAAAATTCAAATTGACCTGCATGACCGGCAACGCGAATGATTTGATTTAACAGAGGAAACACCATGCCACTGATCGAACTGAAGGACATCTACAAAATCTATAACCCCGGCGAAAACGAGGTGCGCGCCCTGGACGGCGTGAGCCTCGACATCGACAGGGGCGAGTTCGTGGCCATCGTCGGGCACTCGGGCTCGGGGAAATCCACCATGATGAACATGCTCGGCCTGCTGGACGCCTGTACCAGCGGCAGCTATCACCTGGACGGCAAAGACGTCTCGCACCTCACCGACGACCAGCTCAGCGAGATACGCAACAAGCAGATCGGGTTCATCTTCCAGGGCTTCAACCTCATCCCCAGCCTCACCGCCCAGGCCAACGTGGAGCTGCCCCTGATCTACCGCGGGATGAAGCGGGAGGCCCGCGAAAAGCTCGCCCTGGAGGCCCTGCAGCGCGTGGGGCTCTTCGAGCGCCGCAGCCACCGCCCCTCGGAGCTGTCCGGCGGGCAGCAGCAGCGCGCGGCCATCGCCCGGGCCGTGGCCGCCCGGCCCCCCATCATCCTGGCCGACGAGCCCACCGGCAACCTGGATTCCAAGTCCGGCCAGGACGTCATGGAGATCCTGCACGGGCTGCACGGCGAGGGCCGCACGATCATCCTCATCACTCACGACAGCGATATCGCCGCCGAGGCCAAACGGGTGATACGGGTGCACGACGGGAAGGTTGTGGAGGACTACAGGCAGTAGGGGAAATTCTTTTTTTATGCATTCTATTGTTGCTGTGGCGGGCCAATGGCGCGCCCTACGAGAATTCCGCCAATGGCGGATGCGGATAACGGCAATAGCGCCATTGGCGCAACACTCGTAGGGCGTTGCATTGCAGCGCCGCTGACCTCGACAATATGGTTTTGATGCGCTGGTTCTAATGTAGAGACGCACGGCAGTGCGTCTCCAAAATAAAGCCATCCGCCTCCAAAGTAAAAAACAGTGCGTCTCCGAAAAAACCGAACTGGTTTTCTGTCGGAGACGCACTGCCGTGCGTCTCTACATCATTGGCGCGCCTATTTCTTCGCGATATCCGGCAGCACCCGCATATGCCTGTCCCGTTTTTTCTTATACGCCTGCACCAGCAGCACACCCAGGTAAATCGCCGCGGCGACCAGCACCGCCCCCAGCAGCGCCTTGGCCAGCATCGACTTCACGGCCTGCTTGGCCAGGCTCACCAGGTACATCGAGGCGCTGCGGCTGACGTCGTCGGCGGCCACCAGGGCCACCTGGGCGAACTCCTCGCCGCCGTATTTGATGCTGGCGCGGGCCACCGGCTGGCCCTTGCGTATGGGCGCGGTGACGCTTTCGGGCATAGTGTCCGCGATGGGCTCCACCAGCACGTTGCCGCTGCCCACGCCCTCGGGCACCAGGGCGTAGACGTCAACCTCGGGCGTTAGCTGCAGGTAGTCCACATTGCGCGCCATCTCCACGGGCACGCCCGCCACGGCCTTGCCCTCCTCGGCCACCTGCCGCAGGCGGATGTGCGCGAAGGTGAACTCCAGCAGGGCCTTGGCGTCCACGAAGGCGGTGTTTTTCAGGTAGTCGTCTGCGCCCACCAGGGCCTTCTGCCCGCGCATCACCACGCACAGGTAGTTGTAGCCCCCCTGCGACGCCCTGGCGACGATGCAGTCCCCCGCGTCCTCCGTGGAGCCCGTCTTTACGCCCGTGACCACCGGGCAGTAGTAATCCGGATAATACTTATTGAGCATGCGGTTGGTGGTGAGCAGCGTGCGCGCCGCTTCGTGCTTGTTGTTCGCCGGGAGCTCGTAGGTCACCGTGGCGATGATTTTCTCGAACACGGCGCTGCCCTTGAACTCCTTGCCAAGGGCGTAGCGGGCGATCTTCGCGATATCCGCCGCCGTGGTGTAGTGGCCCTCCTGGTCCAGGCCGTGGACGTTGGCGAAATGCGTGTTCTCGCAGCCGAGCGCTTTGGCTTTCTCGTTCATCTTCGCCACGAAGGCCTCCTGGCCGCCGGCGACATAGTCCGCCAGGATGGCGGCGGCCTCGTTGGCGCTGTTGAGCAGCAGGCAGTAGAGCAGCTGCTCCACGGTGAGCTCCTCGCCGATGCGTATGCCCGCGTTGGAGCTGCCCGTGCCGTAGAGCATCTCCAGGCAGTAGGCCGGCGCGGCCACGACCGCGTTCAGGTCGGTGCAGTGCTCCAGGGTGAGGATGGCCGTCATGATCTTTGTCAGCGACGCGGGGGCGCTGCGCATGTTCGCGTTGCGGCTGAAGATGGCCACGCCGCTCTCCAGGTCCTCCAGCAGCAGGATCTCCGACACCCCGGTGATCTTCGCGTCCCGCAGCAGGTTGTTGAACACCGCCCCGGCCGGGAGGAAATTCCCCGCCAGGAGGATGAGCGCCAGTGCCGCGGCGGGCAAAACTTTTCTGAAACTTTTCAATTTTCCCATAGACACCTGCCCGGAAATATAGTATAATAGATTTCAGATGTTAGATGTAAGATATTAGACTTCAGACATCAGGCAGGGGCGCTTGGCATAGAATCTAAAGTCTAAAATCTAACGTCTGAGGTTTAACATAGATTTTAGTTGCCAGATGTAAGATATTAGGCTTCAGACATCAGGCAGGGGCGCTTGGCATAAATCTAAAGTCTAAAATCTAACGTCTGAGGTCTATTATAGCACATACTTGAAAAAAAGCAAGGTGTTTTCCATGAAATTGCGCAAGCCCTCCATGCCCCCCGCGTCCTATATCGTCACCGTGGTGCTCGCCGCGGTTTTCCTTGTCCTGGGCAACCGGGTGGCGGGCGGGAAGCTCTTCCCCGAGGAGGAGGGGACCGAACTGATCCGCGCGCGTACCCTCGCGGTAGTCAGTGTGGAAAGGGACAACTACAGCCAGGACGACGACAGCCTGGTGATGACCACCGTCACCTTTGACGCGAAAGCCCTGGAAGGCCCGCGCAAGGGCATGACCCTGCGCTGCCGGCAGGAAATCGACAACGTATACGGCCTGGCGCTGCCCCAGGTGAAGGCCCGGGACGTGGTGCTGCTGGACGTGCAGAAGGCCGGGGACGGCCCCTCCGCCTACGTGCTGGTCGATTTCGTGCGCACCGCGCCGCTGATTCTGCTGGGGGTGCTGTTCGCCGTGCTGCTGGTGCTTTCCGGGCGCAAAAAGGGCGCGGACACCCTGCTGTCCTTCGTCTTTTCCATCCTGTCGATCTTCCTGGTGCTGGTGCCCGCCCTGCTCTCGGGCCACAACATCTACCTCTGGTCGCTGCTTATCTGCGTCTACATCGTGGTGACGAACCTGCTCATTGTGCAGGGGGCCAGCTCGAAAAGCCTCTGCGCCGCCCTGGGATGCCTCGGGGGCGTGCTGTGCGCGGGGCTCATCATGCTGCTGGTGAACCGGCCCATGCACATCACGGGGCTCATCGAGGAGGACTCCATCTTCCTGAAGGCCATGGGGATCGATATCCGGGCCACGGTGTTCTGCATGATCCTCATCGGCTCGGTGGGGGCGCTGATGGACGTGGCCATGGACATCGCCGCGGCGCTGAAGGAGCTGCGACAGGGCCGCCCCGGCATCACCGGCAAGGAGCTCATGCGCGCCGGGCTGAACATCGGGCAGGACCTCATCGGCACCATGGCCAACACCCTGGTGCTGGCCTACATCGGCGAATCCATGGGCCTGCTGCTGGTCATGATCCACTATTCCCCCAGCGCCGCCTATATGGTGAACAGGGAGATGATCGCCGTGGCGATCCTCCAGTGCCTGGCGGGCTGCCTGAGCGTGCTGGCGGTGGTGCCCCTGACCTCGTTTTTCTGTTCCCTGTTCTATACCTCAAAGCCGCCCAAGACGGTTGAGTATTGATTTTTCCTGGAGGGATGCGATTATGATTTACGTCACCGGGGACCTGCACGGCGATATCGGGCGTTTCGGCTCGAAGGAGATGCGGCAGCTGAAAAAGGGGGATACCCTGCTGGTGTGCGGGGATTTCGGCTTCGTCTGGGACGGCTCCAAGGCCGAGCGGGCCGCGCTGAAGAAACTCGGCAAGCTGGGCTACAACGTATGCTTCATCGACGGCGTGCACGAGAACTTCGCCCTGCTGGGGGAATACCCCGTGGAGGAATGGGGCGGCGCCCCCGCGCGTGTCATCAGCGGGAACCTGATCCACCTGCTGCGGGGCGAAATTTACACCATCGAGGGCAAGACCGTCTTCACCATGGGGGGCGGGGTGAGCCCCGACGACGATTTCCGCGAGCCGGACGACGCCCGCACCGGCTGGGAGATCCCCTCCCGGGAGGAGTTCGACCGCGCCGCCGCCGCCATCGAGCGCGTGCATGGCCGGGTGGACTACATCATCACCCACGAGCCGCCCATGAAGATCAAGGCCTTTTTGCAGCTCAAGCAGCAGACGTCGTCCAACGGCGGCGAGGTCACGGGCCTGAACACCTTCTTCGAGGAGCTGGGCCGCTGCTGCACCTTCAAGCGCTGGTTCTTCGGCTCTATGCACGTGGATAAGTTTATTTCCAGCTCGCACGCGGCGGTGTTCCGGAAGGTGCTGAAGGCGGAATGAGTGCTCCGCACCACCCCCCGGCGCTGCGCACCGGCCCCCCAAGGGGGGCATCCTGACGAAGTGGAAGGTATTCCTTTGAAAAAGCTGTTTATTCTATGCATGGCCATGCTGCTGCTGGCGGCCTGCGGGCAGACGAAGGACACGCCGGCAACATCGCCGCAGCCGGAAGAATCAACCTCCCTGCCCACATCTATCGCAGCATCAGAAGAACCGGCTACCGCAACACCAGCCTATACCCAGTTCACTGAAACAGAATATCAGCTGTTCCCGCCGGAACAGGAATTCGACGCCGCGTTCGAAGCGTTCTACGAGGACTTCAAGGCCGCCGTGCACGGGAAAGACATGCGGTTCATCGACGGCATACTCGACGACGGGGTGATATCCAGCTTGGGCGGCGAGCCTGGGACGCAGTACTTTCACGACCAGTGGGATCACTATATGTGGGCCGAGCTGGAGAAAATCGTCGCGCTGGGCGGGGTGTATGATCCGGCTGAGAAGAGCTTCACGGCGCCGTATATCTACACGGAGTTCCAAAAGACCGGCCTCGACCCTTACGAGCACTATGTCCTCATTGAGGAGAACGTCCCTGTATATGAGGATTCCTGCGACCCGCCGATCCTCGATATGCTGGACTACAGCGTCGTGAAATTCCATGGCGGCGAGTTAGGCGACACCGTGGGCATCACGACGCTTTCGGGCGCGGTCGGCCACACCCGGATGAAATATCTGCGCTCACCCATCGATTACCGCCTGTGCATTGCGCAAAAGGACGGCGGATGGAAGCTGCTCTGGCTTATCGCCGGGGACTGAGAGGAGGACAGTATGACTTATAATTACAAGCCCACCGGCGTGTGCACCCGGGCCATCACCGTGGAGCTCGACGGCGGCGTAATCCGTTCGGTGGCCTTCAACGGCGGCTGCGCGGGGAACCTCGCGGGCATCTCTCGCTTGGTGGAGGGCATGCGCGCCGAGGAGGTCATCGCGAAATTCAAGGGCACCAAGTGCGGGTATAAGGCGACCTCCTGCCCGGACCAGCTGGCGAAGGCACTGGAGGAGGCGCTGGCAAGCTAGATCTTTAGATATTAGATTTTAGATATTAGACTTTAGACAATGCGCGGCAACGCACATCTAAAGTCTAATATCTAATGTCTAATATCTAGTTTCGCAGAAACTTTATCATTTCCATCCCCGCCCGCGCCCCCTCCGCCACGGCGAAGGCCACCTGCGCGAAGGTTCCCGTGCAGTCCCCCGCGGCGTAAAGCCCCGGCAGGCCGGTCTCCTGGTTCTGGTTGACGGGGATCGCCCCGTCCTCCAGGCGCAGGCCGAGCTTGCGCGCCAGGTCCCCCGCGGAGGCGCTGCCCAGCGCCACGAACAGGCCGTCCAGGGGCACAAAATCCCCGCCCGCCGGCTGCGCCCCGGCGAGCTTGCCCTCCTCGCCCGCCAAACGCAGCAGGCGGGCCGTGCGCACCGTGACCTCCGGCGGCGGGTCGAACTCCGGCTCGGCCCCGTGGGTGAGCAGGGTCACGTGCCCC
>WQTL01000502.1 GCA_009786275.1 Bacillota bacterium
CGCCTTCGGAAACTCAAATATCCTTCACCATCTGCACATAGTCAATCGCTTTATACCCGATCGTAGAATACAAACCGATCGCTTTTTGATTTTCCCTTGTGACTTCAAGGCGAAAGCGTTTCGCGGCGGGATACTCCTGTTCCATAAATTGCATAAATTGACTGCCCAACCCCTTTCCCCGGCATGTTTCACTGATATAGAGGTCTTCAAGCAATATGGCAAGGCCGCCCACTTCGGTTGCGTATGAAAACGACAGCAGGGCAAAGCCTGCGGGCATCCCGTTATCCTCTATGATCAGCGCGCGCAGGTAAGGGGACTTGCTTATGGCCGCGTTATATGCGGCCTCAAGTATATGGCTATCTACAGTATGCGCCACAGCGTTTGACGCGTAGAACGTTTCAGCCATATCCAAAAACACCGCTTTATCTTCCTGCCGCATATCACGGATCATGTTTCGCCCTCTTTCTCAGCAGGGATACCTATATGAATGCGTCCTTTCCTCAGCCAATTCAATCAGCGGTTTCATTGTAGCGGATTTCAATATCCTGCGCCACACCCAAAAGGGTGAAATCGCTTAATGTTTTAAGCGCCTGAGCCCCGATGCCCATGCACACCCAGTGGAATTCGCGATTTTAGCCGGGCTGTTCGAGATGCAAAAGGGCCACCTCGCAAAATTCAGCCAATTCCCAAATCATTCCCCAGTACGCTGCCGTGCCGGATACTCTCCCCGCCGTATCTATCGCGGATGCCGTCCACGACCTTCTCCAGCTGCTCGGCCTTTTCCGAGCCGCCCGGCGTATCGAACAGCGACATCTGCTCTACGGCCTCCCCGGCGGGCAACAGATTCTGTGCCGTCACCGTCAGCAGGCGGATTGGCTTGCCCGTTGGCCAGGAGACGTGGATCAACTCAATGCAAGCCTGCACCAAATCAGTGGCCAGATAGGTCGGCTGCACGGTCTTCTGCCGCGTGATAGACTTCAGGGCCGTGTCCTTGATGGTGATCTGCACGGTCGTGCATTTCACGTCCGCGCGGCGCATTCGGGCGGCGACGCTGTCCGCCAGCACCAACAAACCCGTGCGGATATCCTGCTCGCTGGTCAAATCCCGCTTGAATGTCCGACCGTTGCCGATGGATTTGACCGGGTCGTGTTCGCCGATGCGCGCCACGGGGCTGTCGTCCAGGCCGTTCGCGCTAGCGTACAGGTATTCGCCCTGCTTGCCAAACTGCTGCCGCAGGAAGGCTTCGCTGGTGTTTGCCAAGTCTCCAATGGTCTTTATGCCGAACTTTTCGAGTTCGGCGGCGGTGTTGCGTCCCACCATGAACAGCTCGCCCGCCGCCATGGGCCAGAGGATTTCCCGGTAATTCTCGCGGGTGATATGCGTGACGGCGTTTGGTTTCTTGTAGTCAGAGCCCATTTTCGCGAAAGTCTTGCACCAGCTGAGGCCCACGGAAATCGTAACGCCGGTTTTCCGTGCTACGCGTTCGCGGATTTCATGGGCTATTTTGAGGGCGTCACCGCCGAAAAAGGTCAGGTCGATAAAGCTTTCGTCGATTGAGAATCGTTCGACGAAATCACTGTACTGCTCGTAGATCGCGTTGATTCGCTCACAGAATTCCCCATAGGTCCCGTGGCGCGGGGGGCACAGCAGCAACGTTGGGCATTTTTGCTTTGCGCTGTGAATGGTTTCCGCCGTCTTGATGCCGAAGGTTTTTGCCAGCTCATTTTTTGCCAATATGATTCCGTGGCGGTTCTCGGGGTCTCCCGCCACCGCCATGGGCACTTTCTTATATTCGGGGTGGAACGTTTCCTCCACGCTTGCGAAAAAGGAATTGCAGTCGGCGTGGGCTGCGATTTTGTCAGGCATAGTATCACCGATGATATTATACCGCGTTCAGGTGAAAAACGCAAGCGTTTTGGAAATGGCCGATAGGCTTACACGCAAAAAACCGTCCCTTAAATTGAAGGGCGGTTTTTATGCCTTCAGATAAACCATCATTTTTAAAGCGCGAAAGTGCGCGCGCAAATCGGCGGCAACCCTCTGATCAGAGCTCCAATAAACGTGGCGGAAAACCGCATGCCGCTGTAATACTGCGAGGCGTTACCGCTTATATTCATACTACATCCAAAACAGGGGCAGCATGACCAACCAGCGCCACAACTGCAACAGGCAAAGCGTAGTGGAATTCAGGACATCCAGAACATTATGGGCCATGGAGGGGTTTGTTTTCTCAAAGGGGGTGAAGTAGTTCTTGGTTTCGATGATATTGCCATCCCCGTCCGTTTCTGTCTCTCTGCTCCACTTTGAGTATTGCGGGAAACGATCGTCGTCCCACACGGTGTAGTTCTCGGCCGCGATAAACCAGTCCAGCCAGCGCGCGCCGTCCCGAAGCTCGTAGTTCCACTCCGGATAGTGATAAAAGCCCTCAGCGAACCAGGTCTGGTCAGGCAGCAGGCAGGTGGAGGCGTCCACATAACGGTCAGGGGAGATATAGTTGTTGGCGCTGTGTTCCTTTTGCCTGTATAACGGAGAGAAGGGCTTTCCGGGATGCGAAGTCGTGGCCCCCATGCTTGCGTAAACCGTATCGACAAGCTCGTCCGACTGCACGTTCGTACCTTTGGCATAGGGGGAAAGCGGGAGCCCGTAGCCCGCACGCACGCCGAGTTTAATTTCCGAGGCGGCCTTCAGGATGATTTCGTCCTGCTTCGCCATCACCTGGCTGTGATAGCGGTCGGCTACGGCGATCAAATCGTCGAACTCCCCGTTGGGGTTGCCCTTGAACAGGAAACGCTTGGCTTGGTTATACTGGCTTTGCGGGATCAGGCACAGGTAAAAGGGCATGTAAAACCAGTAAGGAACAAGGCCTTCCTCATATGTTTTAGCGTAGGCGCCCTTGGCGGCAAAATTGAATGCCTTCAGTACGGCGTCCAGCAGGCCAGACTGATAGAGTACGGCGATCGGCAGCGCAAACTTCCCGATCAGGTCCGTCTTTCCCCAGGAGTACATCTTCGTGGTTGCCAGGGCTGACGCGTCAAGGCCGAAATTGCCCGTGGCGATGCCGCCGAACAGCGAGGAGCCGTTGTGCATGGACATATCGAACACAGCGCTGGCAAGGTACTGCGTGCCGTAACGCGCCAGATAGGATAGCAGAACCGGGCCGCTTCCGCTGACACCGATCAGGTTGACACGTTCGAAATCATTGGAGGGGTCTTCAACAATGCCTTTGAGAAACCCATGCACATCATCCGCGAGGTCCCAGGGATCCAGCCGCCAGTCCATGAAAAACATGCATTGGTTTTTATAGAGCGTCAAATGCTCGCTGATTGGCACACCGGCGCCTTCGGGTAAGCCAAACGCCCCGGGCAGGTCGAGATCCCTGAGGAACATGTAATTGCAAGTGATGTTGGGGTTGATGCTCCTGCCGCTTTTGTCCATCGCGCACTGGGCGTAACCCTCCGTAAAGAGAGCGGTCAGGCCTTCGCCTAGCGCGGTTATATTCAGGCCAAAGATAGCATCATACACAGCTTGCATTTTTTCCGGCGCGAAGGGCTCGGCCTCGTTGAATCTGTTATGAGACTTCGAATTTTCGGGATGGACAAGCCAATCCCCCCAATCCTCGTCTTCCCACAGCGAGTGCCAGCCGCCCGACAGGTAAACCCGGGGCAGATGGCTCAGGTCCTCCCCCGCGGCGGGCACAAAGGCTTGTCCTCCGGCGAACGCGGTTGAGCTGACGCCGATACCGAGAAGCACGGACAACACCAAGCTGAGGATGCGTTTGGTCAGTTTCATGGATCTTTTACTCCTGTTACAATTTGTTTTATTAAGTTTATGGGCAGAGGTTTTATGGCTTATTGCGCAGTTCCGGAAAGAACGCGAAGTCCCTGAGAAGGAATTTGGCGGGATCGAATATTTCTTTTTCCAGCGCGCGGAAGTCAACCTTCCCCATGGGCGTATAAGGCAGTTCCTTCACTGTCCTGTAGGCGAATGCGCGGTCGCGCTCGGGCAAGTATTTGAGGCAGAGCTCGTCGATATTCGCCAAGACCTCGCGGTTCTCCTCCGCGGTGCCCCCATAGCCCTCGCGCAGCACGACGAAGGCACTGGGGATCGAACCGGCCTGGTTTTCCCCAAGGCTTAGCCCTGCAACGGCGCATTTCTCCACAGCTTCATGCCTCATGATCACGTTTTCGATGGGTGCCGGGTGCACGGTATGACCATCTGGCCGCATCAGGGATCGTTTATAGCGATCCAGAAAATAGAAACAGCCATTTTCGTCCAGACGGCCTTTGTCGCCCATGCGATAGTATTTCGTGCCGTCCTTGGCGATGTAAGTGATCTCCTCCGTTTCTTTTGGACACCCATAGTAACCCTCCATCTGGCACAGGGAATGCACGGCCAATTCACCGTCCTCACCAAAGGGCAGCGGCTCGTCTGTGTCGGGGTCGATCACGATGGCCTTGCACTGGGGCATGATATATCCCACGTTGCCCTCGGCCCTCCAGGGAAAATCGCTGGTTTCCGGGTCATAGGAGGGCATCACCGCGATGCAAGCGCCCAGTTCTGTGGATCCATAACCTATGCGCAGCCCAGCCCTGCACCCACTGCGGGCAAAGGTCTTATTGATCCGCTCGATGGAAGCCAGAGATATTTTGTCGCCGCCGGAAACGGGATTTCTGATAAAAGCGAGCTTGTTGTTCTTCTTTTGCAGCTTCGGATGATCCGCCAGCTGCTCATGGAAGCGGGGGACGCCCAAAAAGCTGTTGGGCTTTGTCTTCAGCAGCATATCCGCAAACTTAGCCGGGTCGAACAGCGGCACGAGAATGATCCGCAGTCCGCCGCAGAGGCTGGCGTGCATACCATTGAACAGGCCATAGGAGGAGAAGAAGGGGATAAAGCCGCCGAAGGTGTCCTGCCTGCGGCGGTCCTCCGGCTTCACGCTGTAGGACAGGCCGACCGTTGCGGCATTGAGGGCCCTGTGGGTTATGACCGCCCCTTTCATCAAGCCGTCAGCCGAGGTGCCGCTGGTATACACTATGGCGGCGGCCATGCCGGAACGATAAGCCGCGCGGACGTCGAGTTCGTCCGTATGATATGCGCGCAAAAAATCGGCGTTCCAGATGTACTTGCCGCCGGCATCCATGCCATGGCTGCGGGCGAACACCCTCTTCTTCTGGTCGAAAACGAGGGAACCCAGGAGCGGCTTAGGCTTGATGCAGCCTTTCATGGAATCGGAAGGGCTGATCAAAATGACGTTCTTCGCCGAGATCCGATCCAGAATAGGATCGATCTTATCCCCACAGATATTAAATACCGTAACAAAGAGTTTCGCTTTCGCGCGTTCTGTCCGCTCCAGGATGCCCTCGCTGTTGGTGCGGGGGTCGAGCATGTTGGCGACCGCGCCGATGCGCCAACAGGCATACATATAAACGACGGTTTCCTTCAGGTTGGGCATAACGATGGTGACAGTATCCCCCTGCCGGATCCCATAGGCGAACAAGGCGCGGGCGGTCCGCTCTACTTCGGCATCCAGTTGATGGTAAGTGGTGTGCGCGCCGATGAAGTCGATCGCGATCTCTTCCCGCTGCTTGCCGTGGTGCAGCCCGAACATGAATTCGTCCGCATTGCGGTCGATCCTGCTAAAAGAGCGATTCCCATCCAGATCGTAGCATCCGAGTTTCATTCCGTCGATTGTTCCCATTTGAAGCCTCCTTAAATTTGGCCCTTCCCTATACTTTACACGACCTTTAACTTAGAATTATTGTAAACCTGGAAGTGCGTGACATGTCAATACCATTTTAAAAGCACTTCTCACGGAGAGATTTTGTTTATTCGTTTACCGCTTTACCCATAGCGAAGCGCCCTGGATTATAATGCTCATCCAGAGCGCTTTGTGGTTTTTATGTTGTTTGATACAGGTTCTCTGTTTGCGTCTGCCTTGAAAATGTTGATTTACTTGGGTTTCTCCGAGTATCGCTATCTTACCTCAGCATTATGTGGCTTTTATTTTTTGGCGCCTACGTGAGCAAAATCGCCTGTACCTGTCCCAGCTTTTCCGCCGCGCCCGCGGCTGAAGCGCCAGCGCGGATCACCAACGCATGCAGCAGCGCCTGCAAGCTTTCCTCGGGCAGGATTTCGATGGGTTCTTCGGGCGGCAGATCCGCCAGGATTTCTTCCACCGCCTGTGCGATTTCTTCATCGGACATCGGCGCGTGTTCTTCTTCGACTGGTGCGGCCTCCTCAATCGGCGTGTCGTCCGCTTTCTTGCGGCGGGTGTAGGCGCGCTTCGGTTTAGCTTCCGCAGGCACGATTTCCGCCAGAAGCTTCTTGTAGCCCTGCTGTTCCAGCAGGCGCAGCAGATCCGCTTCGGCGCATTCGCCAGGCTCGTCCGCTTCGCCGATGAGATAATACGGGCTGATATTCAATACTTGCGCGAAGGCAATCGCCAACTTTGCGGATATACTGCCAGTGTTATAAATCCTGTATACCGTCGCGGTGACCACGTCCGCCAGCTCACGGATTTCCTGCTTTTGAGCGGATTTCGCCGCTTTCCAGAGCGCCTGCACGCGTTCCTTCGTCTTTTCGCCATCAATGCTGATATTCGTCTGCTTGAGGGACTGGATTTGCTCAGAAGTCAAAAAAAGCATCGAATTCACCTCGTAATGTTGATCGTGTGATATTATGATTATATCATAGCCTTTTCAGAAACGCAAGCACAATATGCGCAATGTTTGTAGTAGTAAATTCCCACCTTAAGTTCCACCGTGGACGGCGGGGTGGAATTTTGTATGGGAAGAGAAAAGCGGTAGAATTAAGTCTGGGAAAAATTCTTCGAAAATCCAAAAAACTTTCCGGCGGGGCAACAGAAGCCGCCCCGCCGCAGTAAGGGCTAATACCAGATCCAACCGAAAAGCAGAATGATGATAATCCATTGCCAGAAGGTGGGCTTCACTTTCACATTGAAAGCTATCGTTCCGCCAACGTTGGACGCCGTGATCGTCGCGCTGCCTGTTTTGATAAAGCTCTGCTTGGATGTAATTTTGCCGCTCTGGTCAACGGATACATAATCATTGCCACCGCCCCATGTCACGCTTTCGCCCGAAACGGAGAGCTGCTTGCTGCCCTTGTAGTCGAGGGTAACATTATTCGAGCCGCTGGAGATAGTGGGCGCATTGTTATTCGTTCTCGCCGTACTGATGGCATAGATGCTGAAGTGGTCTGTATCGAAGTAGAGCATATCACCGTCCGCTGTAGGAACGATTTTTTCGCGCCACAGCCCCGTGCCGGGATCCTGTGTTACTTCAAACAGTGTAGAGGTGGGTCTCTCTTCCGAAAGTCGATAAATTGTGTAATCCGTGTTTTTTCCTTGGTTCACCATGTTATAGATGTGTACACGGACTTTCTTCCCCGCCTGCGGCTGAATACGCACACCTTCGCATTCCAACCCGATGTCGAAAACCTCATTGCCAGAGGACGACGAACCTTTTTGACTAGACGCGGTGTAGTGTTTTTCGTTCTTTTGGATATCGGGATCCATGTACGAGACTCGCATCTCGACGATCTTGTCTTTATACCGTGGATCGAAGTCGTCCTTAGCATTTCCGGCGATTATGCCGCGCTGAAAGAGCAGGTTCTGGCGGCGGAGAATATTCAATGGACGGCGGAAAAGATTTTGCGTGAGGCGAAACAGCCGCAGAAGGATATACGGGAGAAGGCAAGGGTGTTGTAGTGTGCCACAGAAATGAAACAACAAGTGTCACAGCAAAAAATCTGCGTGAATCTGAAAGCGGTGAGGATTTTGCCACGTAAAAACGACAAATCAATATCATGGAAGGAGGCTATATTATGAAACGGCATATACCAAACATACTTTCAGCCAGCAGGGTTATTCTTTCACCGCTTCTGCTGATCCCCGCTATCGTTTCTCGTCCGGCAATTTATCTCCCGCTTTATATCATTATTTTTTCGACGGATATTCTTGACGGACGGATTGCGCGGCGGCTGCACATTGAAAGCGAGCTTGGCGCAAAAATAGACAGCGCGGGCGATATACTGTTTTTTGCCTGCGCCATTTGCAGCGTAGTCATTTCACCTATCGTTGTTGAAACACGCGACCTTATTTGTGCAGCTATTGGCTTTGCGCTTTTCTTTTTAGCCTCCGCGGCGACTTTCGCAAAATTTAGGGTACTTATTTTGACGATGCATACCTGGATTGCAAAGCTTTTTGACCTTGCCCTTGCAGTTATTATTCTGGTGATTATTGCGATGGGCCGTATCTCCTTCCCGCTTGTTTTGGTTGCGCTCGGATTTGCGGCCTTAAGTGCCGTTGAAGGCATCGCGACTGTCATAACGTCAAAAACGTATAACAGCAGTCACAGAGGCGTTATGACCGAAAAAATCATTGCGAAGCAGGGCGAAGACGGCTGGTACAATAAAATGTTCTATTTCTTATTCTATTAAGCGAGGAGTTGCTCATTATGCCAAGTGCCGAATTTACAGTGCTGGACAACAGCAACATTGTCGAAAGCTACCCTGGAATCACGCTGCCGCTGACGTATTCCTACATAGGAAGGGCATATAACGACGTCATCGGCGGCCTAGTTTCCAACAATCTGAAAAATGACGAAATCCTGGAAAAATTCCGTCCCGTCTTCGAAAACCTGGTAAAAAGCTACAACGGGCGCATTTATTATCAGCTAAATAACTGGTACTCCCTAACTGCGTTTTTACCCTTCCAGAAAAAAATTCTCCCCATCTGGCAGGAAATGATAGGGATACAAAACCGCGACGTATATCTTAGCCGCTTTCACAAATTCACATTCCGGCAAAAAGCAAAGCTTTACCGGAACGCCGCAAACAGCTACCTGCATGTGCAAAAGAACATGGAGCGGCTCAGGGAAGACTTTGCGCTGCTGCAGGAGAGCTTCCAGGAAAAATATAACGAAACGCTGGCGATCGACGAACTCCTGGCGCTGTTTTACGAAGTGCAGAGCATCCTCTTTGAAAAGTGGCACATCACCATGGTCAACGACATATACACGTTTGTATGGACAGGCATTTTAAAGCGCCGCCTTCAAAAAAAGGGCGGTGAAGTCACCGACGGTATTTCAGGCATCACCTCTCTTGAAAGCTTAAAACCGGTTCGGCTGCTGCTTGCGCTTTCCAAAAAATACGGGACTGACGAAGCGCTTCTCTCGAATCCAGAAGTGGCAGAGTACCTTAAAGTGTATGGAGACCGCTGTCCCTGCGAGCTGAAGCTGGAAATGATGACCTACCGCGAGCAGCCCGCCCTCCTCGAGCGCCAAATCCGCGATTACGCAAGCGACCCCGCAAAACTGGACGCCATGATTCAAAATCTGCGGGCCGACGAAAGCGCGCAGCTGAAACGAAGTTTTTCCGCCAGACGGGCAAAACTGGGCATCAGCCGACGCGAAATCTCGCGGCTGGACCGTGGCCGGATCTATGGGATGGTGCGGCGCATATTCCTTCGGATTGGTGAATTGTTGGCAAGTGACGGCTATATTAAAATCAGCAGAGATGTCTTTTATTTGACAATTGAAGAAATTGAAAGCGGCTGCTTCAGCAGCTTTTTGGAGTTGGTCGCAAGCCGCAAAAAGGAATATGACGCATACGAAGAACTCCCGGGGCGTGAACGCCTTGTATTCCGTGGCGAAAAGCTTGTCGATGAAAAAATCGCGAAAAACTGGACAGGCAGCTTTACGGGAATCGGCACATCCATGGGCAGTATAACGGGCGAGGCCGTTGTGCTTGAATCGCCAAGCGAAGGTGTCGATGTCAAAGGCAAAATCATCGTCACAAAAACAACAGACCCTGGCTGGGTGTTTTTACTGACAATGGCCAGCGGAATTGTTGCCGAAAAAGGCTCGCTGCTTTCACACACTGCAATTGTTTCGCGCGAGCTTGGGATTCCTGCGGTGGTTGCCGTTGAAAACGCGACTACCGTCATTCAAACGGGCGATATTCTACATATAAACGGAGAAGATGGGAGTGTTTCAATTGTTAGACCTGCTTAGATTCATTGGCCACATTTATGTCCTGATACTGCCAATCATCATGGGCGGTGTGTGCAACATGATCTTTATGAAGCTGCCAATACTTCAATCCTGGCGGTTTCCAATGGACGCACGCAAAACCTTCCGCGGAAAGCGTATCTTCGGCGACAATAAAACCTGGAAGGGCTTTATGGGGATGATTGTCTTTACAGCCCTGTCCGGTATGTTGTTTTGGAGCATCTTCGACTCGACTAAGTTCCTGTTTAGTCTCCTGCGCGGTGCCTGGATCGGCTTTGCCTTTGTCCTTTTCGAGCTCCCAAACAGCTTCATCAAACGGCGCTTGGATATCTCCTCAGGGAAAAACGGCGGTCTAGTGCAGACCTTTTTCGACCAGTGCGACAGCGTGATCGGAATTTGCCTGCTATATCCCTTGGTGTATCCGTTGACGCTGAAAGAAGCGCTTGGCATATTCGTGATTTTAACAATATCGCATTACTTAATTAACATCCTGTTATTTTATCTGAAACTGAAAAATCAGAAAGGCTAATGCTATGCTCCGTTTTGACGAACTTGCCACGCTTGAAAACCGGGAAAAGCGCATCGGCATGAAAGCCGAGAGCTTGATCCGTTTGCGCGAGGGCGGATTCAACGTACCGGATGGCTTTGTTGTCATCGCCGATGAGCTTAACTCCTTCAACGACGCTGTTTTAGCAGAGTACGCGGACGAAAATATCTTATATGCGGTGCGCAGCAGCGGAACCAGCGAGGACTTAGCCGGGTCTTCATTTGCTGGGCAATATGACTCTTACCTAAATGTACGGGGTATCGCGGATTTACGTGCGGCTATTGAAAAGTGCGCGCAGTCGATCCATAACGACCGGGTAACGGCATACGCAAAGCGCAATGGCATTGACATAGCGACAAGCAAAATGGCCGTGATTGTACAGCGCATGGTGCAGGCGCAAAAAGCTGGCGTCGCGTTCTCGATTGACTGCGTAAACGGGCAGGACAAAGAGATTATCATTGAGGCGGTCAGCGGGCTTGGCGAGCAACTGGTCAGCGGCCACGCGAACCCCGACTACTATTCGTACAATTGGTTTGAGGAAAAGCTTACGAGCTATAACGGTGGCGTGCTGACAAAAGCGGACGTGCAAAAGCTTGCCGCCATCGTTCTTGAGATTCAAGTGTACTACGGCTTCCCTGTAGATGTGGAGTGGGCCATCACGGGCGGGGACATATATATCCTGCAGAGCAGGCCAATCACGACGATCAACTACAAGGCCATCAAAGGCGAATGGACCACCGCGGATTTCCGCGACGGCGGCGTTTCTGTCAAAGTCTGCAAGCCGCTGATGGCCTCGCTTTACGGCCTCTGTTTTGATGCCTCTGTCCTGGAAAGCTTTCAGAAAGTAAAGCTTGCCTCAAAAAATGTCAAAAGCATGTACGATGTTTTTTTCGCGCGGCCTTACTGGAACTGGTCGGTGGTAAAAGCGGGCTTCGCGAAGCTCCCCGGCTTTGTCGAGCGCAAGGTGGACGAGGACATGGGCCTTGCGCCGAGTTATGAGGGCGACGGCATGATCACGAGCAAAACGCCGAAAACCATGTGCAACGCGCTGGATTCCATGCTTTCCATTCAGATGCATCTCCGACAAATGAAGCGCACGACTGACAAAAAACGAAAACGCTATCTTGACCGTCTTGCCGAGATCGATAAGCTGGAGCTCAGCGATAAAACGGCGGACGAGCTTTATCAAATCTGGCGGGATTTTATCGAAAACGACTATATCATGATTGAGTGCGGTTATTTCCGCTACATCATCTGCACCATGCTGTTGTCCTCCGACTTCAAAGATAAAATGAGAAAATACCTCCCCGAAGCCGGAATGATACAGTTGATGGGCGGTCTTTCGGATGTATCGCATATGCGCCCGATTTATGAAATGTGGAAGCTCAGTCGGCAAGAAAGCTATAACGATGCGCAGTTCCTTGAATTCCTAGCGAAATACAAATACCATTCAAAGCACGAGCTCGACATTTCCTATGAAAACTGGGATGAATCGCCCGAAACCATCAGCGCGCAAATCGCGGACTTCGCGCTGCTGGACGACAGCCAAAACCCGGAGCTGCTGAGCTTAGCGCAGCGAAAAAAATACCGGGAGACATTCGAAAAGCTCCCGAAAAAGCTGCAAAAGCAAGTCAAGCGTTTTCGTTATTTTTTGTGGTGGCGCGATGAATTGAAGGATGTCTCAACGAAAACATATTATTATGTCCGCCGGTTCACTCTGGCCCTTGGCCGGGCGCTTGAGAAAAACGGCACCCTTGAGGCAGCGGACGACATTTTCTTTTTATCGGCAACGGAAATCGCGCAAAACAAAAACCTAAAAGAAGCGGTTGCGAAAAACAAGCGGTATTATCAGTCTTTCCTGAATTTCAGCAACCCAAACGAGCTTGGCTGTCGCTATGCGCAGCGCCTTGAGACAATCACTGGCACCCAAATATTAAAAGGCGTGCCCTGCAGTGGTAAAACAACCACCGGCACAGCGCGCGTAGTAAAAGACATCCACGATATTCACAGACTAAAGGCAGGCGATATCCTCGTGACCAACTACACAGACCCGGCCTGGACCGCCGTTTTCAGCAAGCTTTCTGGCGTTATAACAGAAACAGGCGGGTTTCTTTCGCACGCCGCGGTCGTCTCGCGCGAATACGGCCTTCCCTGTATTCTCGTTGTCAAAAACGCGACAAGCGTCATCCATGACGGCGACGAGATTACAATGAACTGCGAAACCGGAGAAATTTTTACAACAAGTTAGCTTAGTTTTCTGGAGCTGAATACAACGCCAATTACACATAGCTTTGATGGTGTGTTTTCCGCGATTTTTAGCTGAATAAGACGTTTTTCCATGTGCAGGGTCAAGTTAAATTGGCCCTGCTTTTTTCATGCCTTGTAGACGAAAAAAACCACGAAAACGGCACCTAAATTACACACTTTTTGAGGAGGGCTGGATTATGCCGAGAATGAGCAAAAAGCAGCGGCTTGAAATGAGCATGTTCATCAGCAGTAAGGGGAGGATCGAATATAACCGACTTTGTAAGGCTTGCGTCCACGACTGCAAACAAAGCCACAGGGCGATTGTCATAGACTGCCCGAAGCACACACCGCGTTCAGAGAAATCAAAGGGGTGACCGTTTCAAAAATTTTTTTCAGGGAATTGGACATTCTCCCTTGACAAAAGCTTTATTCACAGAGCGCCATGGCTCGCTCGGCCATTTGCGCTTTTGGGGCGAGTTCAATGATGATGTCCTCTGCTGTGAAGGGCGCCTCGGGCATCACCTCTAAAAAGTAGGCGAGGGTTTCCGCAGCGCAGGCCTGCATTTCTTTCAGGGTCATTCTCACACCGCCAATCCACAGTATTTTAGCATAAATCCACGGCAATTGCAATCTGAAATTTCATCGCCGGGACTGCGCTTTCAATTATATCACAGCGGGTACTGCCTGACAAATAGCAGTACCCATAAAACTATGACAGGTGCTTTGGTCAAAACTAACAAAGTTAGCCTATCCTCACTTCCCGTTCCAACCCTTCCCCGAAAATCACCAGCAGCTTCTCTCCCGAAAGCACCTTGACGCACTCCACCATCTGCCGGACTGTTTTCTCGTCCCACTCGATCAGCCTGTCTTTGCACCGCTCGGCCATCGCGAAGATATCCTGCAAGAAGTCGCTGGCCTGCTCGTTTTTGCGCTGAGCACCCTCAATCTCGGTCAGCCGGGCTTGAAGCGAGAGAATTTCTTCCTCCAGCGCAGTGGTATCGGAATTGACAGCGACCAGCTCCAGCAGTGCGCCGCTGAGTTCATTGAGCCGCAGGCGCAAGGCCGCGCTCTCGTCCGGCACGCCGCTCTGCATGCCCAATTCGATATGCAGACGTAAGTTCTCCATGACCAGAGGTTCCGCAGTGGCGAGGTCTGTCAGAGCCCGAACGATGGCGTTCTGGATTGCCCCTTCCTCGAGGGTCGGGGACTTCTTGCAATATTTCGTGCCGTAGTCCAGCCGGTTGATGCACCGCCAGACAATGCGCTTGCTCCCATTCCGGGACCAGGTGCAACGCCGATAGGGGGTCCCGCAGTCGCCGCAGATGAGCAGCTCGGTTAGGGCGTATTTTGATGAATACTTGCCCTGCTCGGTTTTCGTGCCTACCTCCTTCACCTTGCGCTTGCCCGCGCGCCGGGCCAGTTCCTCCTGCACCTTGTCCCAGGTTTTGCGGTCGATGATGGCGGGATGGCTGTTTTCTATATAATATTGCGGCAACTCGCCGTTGTTTTTGCGCACGCGCTTGCTGATGCAATCCTCGATATATGTTTTTTGCAACAGGGCGTCGCCCTTGTATTTCTCCGAGCGAAGAATGGACCGGATCGTGGTGTAGGACCATTCGCCGCAGCCCTTCGGGGTCTTGATCCCCTGGCTTTGCAGGGCCAGAGCGATCTGCTGGAAGCTTTCGCCGGAGAGGAAGCGATCATATATTTGCTTCACAACGGCGGCTTCCTCGGGCACGATCTCGGGCCTGCCGTCCGAGCCCTTATGGTAGCCCAGGAAACTCCCGTAGGCGAAAGTCACCTTGCCCTGGGCGGCGCTCCATTCCTTGCCCCGCTTGATGTTGGCGCTGATGCTCTCGCTCTCTGCCTGAGCCAGCCCGCTGAAGATCGTCAGCAGGAACTCGTCGGTGGCTTTGCGGGTGTCGAAGCCTTCCTTCTCGAAGATAATACCGATCCCCATGCCCTTCAGCATACGCACGGCGTTCAGCGTGTCGACGGTATTTCGCGCGAAGCGAGAAATGGATTTCGTGATGATCAAATCCAGTTTTCCGGCCTTGCACTGCTTGATCATACGCTTGAAGCCGTCGCGCTTTTTTGTGCTGGTTCCTGAGATCCCCTCATCGGCAAAAATGCCGGCAAAGCGGTATTCTGGGTTGCCTTGGATGTAGTCGGTGTAGAAAGCGCATTGGGCCTCATAGCTGAGGTGCTGTTCCTCCAGCTTGGTGCTCACCCGGCAGTAGGCGCCCGTGTTCAGCTGGCGGTGGGCCGCCTGCCGCCGCAGGGCCTCCGGTTTCGCAGGAATCTGCGTCACTGTCCTCTCCAAGAGGGCTGTCGTCTGCATTTTCGCCATCCTTCCCTATAATTTGTTGGTTTTTCAATTTGAAAAATACTTTGTTGTTGCCCAGTAGAACCTGCGAGGTTGTCGCCTCGAGCAGCTCGCGGGAAAAAGTATCGAGCGGCGCTGATTTCTCAAACGCCGCTCGAAGTATTTGTGCTGTCGCGTGGTCCGGCAGGCTCTTGAACTTCGCTGCCGCCAGCAAGAAGATGTCCCGCTGCACGCCTTCCCGGTCGAGATCGAAGCCCTCCAACTGTCGCCCGACTTCGTTCTGCAATCGCCGGATTTCCAGTTGTTGTGTCTCGTCTGGCTCATGCGGTTCTTCCGTGATCAGCGCAGGGTCGGCGATCAGCCAGTTCAGGATTTCAATGATCCCCACCAGCAGGTCACTGTCGGCCAGCCATATTTTCGTGCCGCAGGGGCAACCCCAGGCTTCGGTGATCTTTCGCTTGGTGTGGTGGGTTCTGGTCATCGCCGTACCGCAGGCGGCACATACCACCGGCATCGCGATCTGGCTGATGTGGCTTTCCGGCTGGATCACCTTGCGGTCGTTACGATCCTGCTTTCTGGCCTGCACCGCATGGAAGGTGGCTTCATCTACCAGCGAGGGGA
Source organism: Bacillota bacterium (assembly GCA_009786275.1). Taxonomy (GTDB): domain Bacteria; phylum Bacillota; class Clostridia; order Oscillospirales; family Acutalibacteraceae; genus WRMQ01. Next base: position 15,767 of record WQTL01000502.1, read on the forward strand.
ATTGCCCGGCGCCCAGGAAGCGGGTGTCCTCCAGGATACGCTTGACGCGGTTCTTATTCCAGCCGCTTTCGCCGGGGAGGTATTCCACTCCACGCCCGGTCAGATCCTCTGCTATATCTTTCAGGGAGGCCCCCGCGAGATAGTCCGCAAACATTGCCCGGACTATTTCGCCCTCGCGGGGATGTACAATCATGCGGCCCATCTCCATGGTGTAGCCGAAGGGGGCGGTATAGCGGTTCGTCATCGTTTCCACCTTC